>JBBRUI010000017.1:0-28082 GCA_038247945.1 Bacteroidota bacterium
ATCTTCGGAACCGGCGAAGAAGGTGAAATGGGAAGAATGCGGGTTGTGCAATTTCGCGTAGCAGGAATTTATGAGAGCGGTATGGCGGATTACGACGACATCTATGCATTCGCATCGCTGAAAGATGCTCAACTGCTTTTTCAGTACGGTCAGTCTGTTTCCGGATATGATGTAATGCTTACGAATATCGACAGCGCTGATATTGTTGCGGGCGGTATTCAACGCCTGCTCGGGTATCCTCATTATGCGCGGACAGTTTTTCAGAACTACCGGAATCTTTTCAGTTGGATTGAATTGCAAAAGAAACCCATCCCGATAATTCTCGGCCTCATCATTATTGTTGCGACCGTGAATATCATCGGAACACTCCTGATGGTTGTTCTGGGGAAGACAAAGGAGATCGGCATTCTCAAATCTCTCGGTGCGACGAAGAAGGGGATCGTAAGTCTGTTCGTCCGGCAAGGTTTGTGGATTGGAATGATTGGAATCCTGGCCGGAAACATTTTTGCTTTCACGCTCTGTTATGCGGAGCTCCGGTTTCGGTTTCTCTCTCTTCCCAGCGATATATATTTTATGACCTCCGTTCCAATACTTTTGCGGCCGGAATTCTTCTTGATTGTTTCCGCCGTCAGCATGGTGCTTTGTTGCATTTGCTCCCTTATCCCGGCATGGCTTGCCTCGCGGATAGATCCGATTCGTGCAATCAGGTTTGCCTGAGAGACATATGAGCTTTGAAAAATTCATAGCACGACGGTATATTCGCTCGAAGCAACAGACGCTGTTTATCAACATTATTATGCTCGTATCTGTAGCCGGAGTAACCGTGGGCGTTGCAGCTCTTATTATCGTCCTTTCGGTGTTCAACGGTTTCAACAAGGTTGTCACAGACGTTCTGGTAGGTTTTGATCCTCACGTGAGAATTCTCCCGAATCAGGGAAAGTCCTTTCAAATGACAGACACGGTGAATCATGCGTTAAAGGAGGCCGGCGTAAAAGGCTGGTCGCCGTATGTCGAAAGCAAGGCACTGCTTGTTTCGAAAAATGGGAATCGTGTGGCGATGGTGAAGGGTGTCGAGGATTCGACAATCGGGACAGTCTCCGGCGTACGTCAGTCTACAGTGGCCGGGAAATTTGATTTCGGTAATGACAGGTCGGGAATTATTGTGGGGCTGGCTTTAGCTGACAGGCTCGGAATAATTGTCGGCTCCCAATTGACGGTTATAAGTCCCGTTGGCATAGATGCAATGATTGTTCAGTACACCGAGCCGGAGATGCGCAACTTCACTGTCACAGGAATCTACGATTCGCGCAACAAGGAATATGATACGCACTATGCGTTTGTTTCAATCGATGTTGCAAGGAAATTGTTTCAGTATCCGAAGACAGTGAGTGGAGTTGAGGTTCGTCTTAGCAATATCAAGGAATCGGAAAACATAAAGCTCTCGTTGCAGAATATGTTGGGAGAGAATTACACCGTTTTGTCCTGGTACGACTTGCACAAGGATTTATATTCCGTAATGAAAATAGAACGATGGAGCGCTTACATTATTTTGTGTTTGATAATCGGTGTTGCCACGTTCAACATGCTGGGATCCTTAACCATGGGTGTGATTGAAAAACGAAGAGATATTGGAATTCTAAAATCTCTTGGAGCAAACAATAAAAGTATACTCCGTCTATTCATGTTTGAGGGTTTGCTCGTTGGAACGGTTGGGACTGGTCTTGGTCTCGTAATTGGCTTGGCTGTATGCTATCTGCAGATCGAGTATCAACTCTTCCCACTAGACCCAAACGTATACATTATCCCCGCAATCCCGGTGGATGTTCGCTGGTCGGATTTTCTTGCCATCGGATGTGCCTCGATGCTTTTATGTTCACTCGCCGCCTTGTATCCTGCGCGTCGTGCAGCGCGGTTGACGCCTGTTGACGCAATTCGATGGGAGTGAACATGATTCAGGCAAAAAATATTACAAAGGTATATGCGGCTGGCGATGAGCACGGGAAGGCCATTCATGTTCTTCGGGGTATCAGCCTCGACATTCCCGCAGGAGAAATAATAGCAATTGTCGGCGCATCAGGAGTAGGAAAGAGTACGCTGCTGCACATACTCGGGACTCTCGATCGTCCCACCGCCGGCAGTATCTTTTATGATGGGGAAGATGTTTTCTCTTATTCAGATGAAAAACTTGCACACTTTCGTAATCAGCATATCGGCTTTGTCTTTCAATTCCATCATCTTCTGCCGGAGTTTAGTGTGCTCGAAAACGTATGCATGCCGGCGTTGATAGGAGGAAAAAAGATTGAGGAAGTGCGTGAACGCGCTACATCGTTGTTAAGTAGCGTGGGAGTTGAGTCAAAAGCAGCGAGCCGCCCGGCGAATCTTTCCGGAGGTGAACAACAAAGGGTTGCTATCGCCCGAGCATTGATGAACTCTCCCAAGATTGTATACGCGGATGAGCCTACGGGAAATCTGGACACTGCAAATGCGCAACAGCTTCACGACCTGATATGGGAACTCAACAGAACTCAAAACCAGACATTCGTCATCGTTACACACAATGAAAAGCTCGCACGAGAGGCGCACCGTGTCGTGAAAGTCGTTGACGGAATCATTGCAAGGAATAAAATAAATGATAAGTCGTAATTTTTTACTTGACAATGATGAAGAAAACTGTAGATTAACGCATGACCTTACGACAGTTTCTCCCCTGACTGTTGTATACAAAATGGTCAAGCCCGGCGTTCCCCCCAACGCTGGGCTTTTATTTTAGAAATATTCAATTCGCATTTTTTGAGGGTTTAATGGCAAAACCTGTTCGTAAGACTGAAAGCAAGCGGCGGACTTTGAAGGATGACAAACTTCCGCTCGGCAAAGAAAACTTTTACATCATTGGAGTCGGCCTGGTCGTAATTCTGGCGGGCTACCTTGCTTTGGCAAAAGGACCGATAGAAGGATTTTTACCCTTGGTTCTTGCCCCCATTCTGCTTGTTCTGGGATATTGCGTTATCATCCCTCTGGGAATTCTCTACAAAAAATCTTACCTTGGTGACCAGAATATCTCAGTTACGAAGAAGTAATCAAGATTTTTTGACCGCGTAGCTCAGGGGTAGAGCATCTGCCTTTTAAGCAGAGGGTCGGTGGTTCGAGCCCACCCGCGGTCACGGCTACTTTGTTCTTTTGCGGAAGTGGCGAAATTGGCAGACGCACCATCTTGAGGGGGTGGCGCCCACAAGGCATGCGGGTTCAAGTCCCGCCTTCCGCACAAAGCCTCGCAGTAGTGAGAGGTTTTTTAGGTTTCAATGAAATATTACTTGATTTTCATGTGGGGCGGAGCTATATTCAAACAGAATAAAACACTCCGGTAATCGTGATTAATCGAATACTCTTTCTCTTATTTTCGGCTTTTCTCTACTCATCCGTTTTCGCGGGGGCGATAAAGGAAGGCAGCCTTAACGCGAGCAGCGACGGGACCAGTATTACTCTGCGTTGGGTAAGTGAAGATGAAAACAGCGTCTCAAAGTTTGTCATCGAGAGGAAAGCCGGAATCAGTGGTTCGTTCATGTTGCTTGCAGAGTTGCTTCCCAGGGGAAATAATTCATCCTATCAATATGTTGATGATACTGCTTTTCGCATCGTTAGCGAAAGCATTTATAAATACCAAATTAAAATTGTCTACGCGAACGGGTCTCCTGCCTACTATGGCCCCATCACAGTGAGTCATAAAACGAGCGATGTTCGCCGGACGTGGGGAAGCATCAAAGCAATGTTCCGATAAACATCAGCCATTCTGAAAGAAAGAAATGAAAGCGATACTCTGTGTCGCTTTTTTAGTTATAGAAAGTAAGTTCATGTATCTCTCCAAACCTTTCGTCCTTGCTTCAAGATCTCCCAGGCGCATCCTTCTACTGAGTCAAATAGGAATTTCGGCATCAGTCGTTCCCGCCGATCTTCCGGAAGATTTTAACGCGTCGCTGTCGGCAGCAGAGAATGCGGTTCAGCTTTCTTTTGAAAAAGCCAGAGCAGTCGCGCCGCAATGCACTGACTCGTTCATTGTCGGAGCGGATACGATTGTCGTGCTCGGCGATGTTCTTCTCGCGAAACCTGAAAACCCGGAAGACGCAAAGCGCATGTTAAGAGTGTTAAGCGGGAAGACCCACACGGTAATCACGGGGTTTACTATTCTTGATAGCTCATCCGGAGAATCTGTATCCGATTTTGAATCGACT
The DNA here is from genome assembly GCA_038247945.1 of Bacteroidota bacterium. Classification (GTDB taxonomy): domain Bacteria; phylum Bacteroidota; class Ignavibacteria; order UBA10030; family UBA6906; genus CAADGV01. The sequence continues at coordinate 4,227 of JBBRUI010000017.1, forward strand.
GCAGTTACATTTCGGAATCTCCCCGACGAAGAAATCGATGAATATGTTGCCGGCGGTTCGCCTATGGACAAGGCGGGTGCGTACGGCATTCAGGATGATTACGGCGCCGTGTTCGTTACGCGCATTGATGGATGTTTTTATAACGTGGTCGGATTTCCTCTTTCAAAGTTTTATCTTACATTCGAAAAGTTTCAAATGCACCTGAAAGAACAGAGGACGTATGTCGAAAACAATTAGAGTGCTTGTCGCGAAAGTGGGATTGGATGGGCATGACAGAGGCGCAAAAGTAGTTGCCGCCGCTCTTCGGGATGCAGGCATGGAAGTTATCTACACCGGTCTGCGAAAAACTCCGGACATGATTGTGGAAGCTGCAATTCAAGAAGACGTGGATGCCATCGGCATCAGCATACTCAGCGGGGCCCACATGACAGTGTTCCCGAAGATTTCCGCCTTGTTAAAAGAGAAAGGTTTGGGTGATGTCCTTCTGTTCGGAGGGGGAATCATTCCCAACAAGGATATTCAGGAGTTGAAACTGGTTGGTGTCGGACAAATTTTCACTCCCGGTGCATCAACGCAGGATATTGTGGGATATGTGAAGGAATGGGTCGCTCACAACCGTAACTGATAGTCAAACCGAAATCAAACAAAAAATCCCTGCTCATACTAGTAGGGATTTTTTGTTAACGGGCGAGGCGCCACTCGCTATGCATGAGAGGGACTTAAGCTTTGCTGACGTTTACCGCCTGCAATCCTTAAGCAACCTGTTCGACTTCAAACTGAACCGCATGTCCTTCCTTCAGAGATTTATAGCCATCACCGCCGATCGATTTGAAATGGACGAAGAGGTCTTCGACACTTTCGCGTTTGATGAAGCCATAGCCTTTCGCATTATTGAACCACTTCACGGTACCCTTTTCCATGAGTGTGTAACCTTTGGAAGATGGACAAATATGTAACACCTCATTGCCCTGCCCACAATCTCAGCGGGCGGCTGGGGGTGTGCTCTGCGGACCCTGTTTCGACTCAGAATCGCTCGCCACTCTCGGCCTCTTTCTTCACTTCCAACGAAAACAGTTGCGGTGTTCGTGAACTGCGGGCGTATTAGTAAAGCGAAACGAAAAACGCGAGTCAACTATTCGTCCAGCCATATTTGCGGATCAGGAACTAGGTCGGGTTCTCCGCTCACTGCTTTGGCTCCTGCCAGCGTTTGTCTCGTGATAGGGGCAATGCCTGCGGATGAAAATGGAAATAGATCCTCTGGGGAAAAAATTGCTCTGAAATCCTGGGGAGTGAAGAACTCTTTGAATTTCTCTGAAAATTCATCCAACCGGCGCAGATAGTAGGCAACATTCTCATCGGGGAAATTAGGATCCCACTCGGTCACAGGTTTGCATTTTTCAAATGTCCGAACGTTCGGATCGCTTCCTGTTATGTAATAAGAGATCGAATCTCCCGGTTTAAAGCTCCGTTCCATTGAGCTTGCAATTTCATATGCTGCGCTTCGATTTCTTTTTCCCGAATCCACATCTCTGCGGTAGTCACCAAGGCTATCCTTCAAAGATTCCGTTCTGGCGAAATCACGAATCTCAAGCTTATGTTCCGCAATATCGTTCCGCAGCAGGTTGTAGAGTTGATGGAGACCGTCGATATCGTCTCGCAAAAGACAGTCGATGCAACGATGCACGTATGTTCGACCGAACCGCTCCATGCTGCGCGAGATGAGGGAAGAGCCCTTTACTTTCATTTTACTGTCGTAATCAAGCAGGGCATAATTCTTCATCTTGTAACTCAGCATTTTCTTGTAGCGACCATCGGTTGCAACAGTGATTTCTTTCGGCATAACGCTGGAAAGCTTCTCGACAAACTGCCGTTCGGTTTCTTCCGTTCGGAAACTTGGCGGAGGGACGAAGAAGATTCCGTCGGTGTCGACTTCGATGACGATTCCCTTTTCCAATTGTATGAACTCAATCATTTGTCTCAGGAGTTGCTGTCCTGTTGTGGTGACAACATCAGCCTGTTCAAAGTCGTTGAACAATCCACGGCCATATCCGAGATAACCATAAAATGAATTGATAAGAATCTTCAATGAAGATTGCATGGCGTCCAGCTTCGCTTTTTCGTTTGGCTCCTCAGTCTTCTTCATCTTCCGCTTTGCGTCCAGCCGTGAAGCTGTTAACACTTTCAACAACTGTTTAAAAACCCCAGCGCTATCCGAAGCGGGAGCGATTTCTTTGTTAATCATAATGGAAGGATAGAGAGACTCAACGTCTGCGTGGATCACCGGACCGACAATCCCTGTTACAAAAATGTCTGTGTAGCCGCCGGTCGTTTGGGTGCCCCTTATTGGTTTTGGTATGGAGTGTTTCAGGCGGAGGTACTCACGCACCATCAGGCTTTCGATCTTTGCTGCCGAGCCCATGCGTGCAACCTGTCCATAGTTGAACGGCAACATTTGGGTCAGATAAAACGTCGTGCCCGAAAGCTGCTCGCTGAGCTTGCGTGTTTCGGAAACATCGTCCAGCGCGTAGTCCATCAGGGTTTTAGGTTCATTGTCCCAGTACCACGAAATCATGTCGCCCTTGATGTAGGTTCTGTTCTCCGGTACGATTCCAAAATATTTGGCCGCGTACTTCAGTCCATAGCTCTCCATGTTTCTCTTTGTCATGTCATAGCTCTGCACAAGCAGCATCGTATCGATGATCTGTCGTCCCGCAATTTCGGCGGCGGTATACTCAAAGGCTCGTTCAGCATACGATGCACGCGTATCGAACGAGCGGGGCGTACTTCCGTCCCGTCCTACTTTGAATTGAACCTTGTTCAGTTCGCAGCGTTTTAAAATGTAAGGGAGATCGAAGTTGTAGATGTTGTGGCCTTCAAGCACATCGGGATTCTTTTCGTTGATAATCCGAACAAGCTCTTGAAGCATGTCCGCCTCGTCGAATTTCTTCCCGTCGATCAGATGATGCCATCCCCGATTGTCTGATAACGCAACCAGGATTATCCGATCTGAGGCGCGGTTCGCATTGCTGAACTTATGTGTTCCGGCTGTGTATGTTTCGATATCCAATTGCATCCTGTACACATCGTCGAATATCATTCCCTTGAAAAGAGTCCGGCCACTCTGCATCAGGTACTGAGTAACCGGATCGGAGTGAAGAAAAACAGAATCCAATTCCTGATACGATTCAAGTTTTTGATCTCTCATTTTGTTCGATGTGTCCAGAATGTACCGGACGGCGTCCCACATGGAACTCCATTCTTCAAACACACAGAGAAACTGGTAGAACGCCGTCCCCTCGAGCTGCTTCACCCAATGTTTCTTCGAAAAACCCTCGATGAGCGTTTTATCGGCCAGAAACAAAAAGGGAAAGAATTCCGCATCGGCATGAGGAACGGCATCGTGCTCTCGAAAATAAATGCGCATCGTCCTGTCGTCCTTTTGGTGGACAGCAACGATGCGCTCGTCGGCGTTGTGGCCGTAAAGAAGCTTATTCATTCAGGAACTATTTTTTCGAATTCTTGTAGTTCTCCAGGAATGGCGCAATCAGATCAATGGGAACGGGGAAGATGGTCGTGGAATTCTTCTCGGATGCAATTTCCGTCAATGTTTGCAGATAGCGGAGTTGCAACGCGATTGGATGTTCCTCAATGACATGTGCTGCATCGGCGAGCTTTTGGGACGCCTGAAATTCACCTTCGGCGTGAACAACCTTTGCTCTCCGCTCACGTTCGGCTTCGGCTTGCTTCGCCATTGCGCGCTGCATTTCCACAGGCAAATCAATTTGTTTGACTTCAACGGTAGATATCTTGATTCCCCAAGACTCTGTATGTTGATCGATGATGATTTGAAGCTTGCTGTTGATCTTATCTCGTTCCGAAAGAAGATCATCAAGCTCGAACTGTCCGAGGATGCTTCGCAGAGTTGTTTGCGAAAGCTGTGAGGTTGCAAACAGGTAGTTCTCCACTTCGACAATTGCTTTGTCGGGCTGAAGAACACGGAAATAAACGACGGCGTTTACCTTTATCGACACATTGTCGCGCGTAATGACGTCCTGCGGCGGCACGTCCAACACCACAGTCCGCAAACTGACTTTCACCATCTTGTCAACGAGGGGAATGAGGAGAATGATGCCCGGACCCTTTACACCGATAAGTCGGCCAAGACGGAACACAACTCCCCGTTCATACTCTCGCAGGATTCGTACGGCGTTTGCAAGGATAATGACAACAAAAAGAAGCACCACAAATAAAAACACGCTGAAGACTTCCATAGTCGACCTCTTTCATTAGTTTGAAGGGAACCGCTGCCTAATTAGTGTCAGGGATGCGCTTCCGTAACGCGTAGGTTAAGGTTTTCGAGAGCTACAACTTTGATTTTTGTTCCTGCTTTCATTTCCTGATCTGCCACCGCATTCCAAATTTCCCCGTGAACACGAACCTGTCCGTTTGGATTCAGCATGCCTATTGCCTCGCCGAGTTCGCCAACAATTCCTTCAACTCCGGTTGTCGGTTTCCGGCGTTGGGCTTTGATTCCCATACCAATTGCAAAAAAGAAAAATGCCGCTGTCAGCAGAACGGCCGGGATAATGACTCCCCAAGAGATCTTGATAAACTCCAGTGACGAATCTGAATCGATTAACATAACAGAACCCAAAGCAAGTGAAATAACGCCGCCTATTGTCAGCAAACCATAGCTGGTAATCTTGATTTCCAGGATGAATAAAATAATTCCGAATACAATAAGCGCAAGCCCGGCATAATTGATCGGCATGGTGTGGAACGAATACAATGCAATGATCATTGCGATAACTCCAACAACGCCGGGAAGAATTGAGCCGGGGTTGTAGAGTTCGAACATAAGTCCGTAAATGCCAAGCAGAAAAAATATGTACGCGATGTTCGGGTCGCTCAACAGATCGAGAATTTTATGCTTCCAGTCCATCTCAAACTGTTTTACTTCAACGTCCTTTGTCTGCAACGTATGAACCGTGCCGTTAACATCTACGTTCATTCCGTCAATCGAATCGAGCAGCGCTGTAATGGTGGGAGCGATGACGTCAATAACCTGCTTCTTCAGCGCTTCAGATTCGGTAATGGAGATACTTTTGCGGACTGCATCTTCCGCCCACGATACGTTACGCTTTCTTTTCTCGCTTATCGTGCGGATGAACGCTGCTGCATCGTTCGTTGCCTTCTCATTCATAATTGAATCTTTTTCAGATCCTTGCATTCCAACAGGATGTGCTGCTCCGATGTTCGTCCCCGGCGCCATCGCCGCGATATGTGCAGCCAGGGTAATGAACGTGCCTGCAGAAGCCGACTGTGAACCTGACGGCGCAACATACACAACAACAGGAACAGGAGAGGAGAGAATATCACTCACAATTACGCGAGTTGATTTTAGCAGGCCGCCGGGCGTGTTCAGCCGAATGATGAGGCATTCCGCTTTCTGCTGCTCAGCCCGGATGATTGCCGCGTGTATGAAATCAGCAGTCGCGGGATTAATCGTTGCATCAAGCGTAATGACATGAACGGCTTGCCCGGCAAAGGCAAAAGAACACGGAAGGAAAAGGAGTATGAATATTCGTGCAGAGAAGAGCGTTATCATGTTCGCTCCGGATGAGCCAGTACGATTTTCTTCTTGGCAGAAGAAGTGTTTGAAGCTGATAGCGAAATTGTTTTCAATACGTGGTACTTATTCGTTGCGGAGAGGGTGGGATTCCTCCGCCTTCGGCGGATGCGCCGCAGGCGCAGAACCCACAATACCCTTGCGGGTAACTCCTTTCCATTTTCTTTCTGAAGCGGAGAGGGTGGGATTCTTTCCGCCTTCGGCGGATGCGCCGCAGGCGCAGAACCCACAATACCCTTGCGGGTAACTACCTTTCCATTTTCTTTCTGAAGCGGAGAGGGTGGGATTCGAACCCACGGTACCTTTGCAGGTACACTACCTTTCCAGGGTAGCCAAATAAACCACTCTTGCACCTCTCCAGGCCTTATTTCGAATTTCTGAATTCAGGAAGCAGTTTTTCTAACCACACTCTGCCGATTCCTGATTTCAAGTAGAGTTCTCTCTTACTTGCAGATGATAAGTCGGGCAATTCTTCTGAGTAAACTAAAAGCCAGGGTGAACCTGCTTTTGTGAAACGGCTTTTTCCGGCGTTGTGTTCTCTTAATCGCTTCTGCAAAGCTGCAGTGGAGCCAACATACCGTTTTCTTAGTTTGTTACTCCACAACACGTAAACCCAAAACATGGTGGCTCCTTCTTGGAGGGATTCTCCGCCTTGGCGCCTTTAGGGAATGCAATCTTGATACTTCGCAAATTGTTCACAACCGCACAAAAGATACGTAGATAGCGCGTTGTATGCAATTTGAAATTCCCCTAAATGAAAGTATATTGAACGCACAATCCGACCTTCTCCAACTTAAATGTCCAAAGCAAAAGCTACCTTCCACAGCATTCTCTGGAATCACGCCGGAAAGATCGTCGAATACATTCTGATGTACGCAGCTTCGATTCTGATTGCCCGTGGATTGGGAGCTGCCGAGAATGGAACATTCGTCGGCCTGTTCAGTCTCTCACAATTATTGCTTGTGCTCTGCTCCCTTGGACTTGAAACGTCTCTCAACAAGTTCATACCTCAATTTGCACACGAGCATAAGGATTCAAAGATCGCATTCACGCTTCGTCGGATACTCCTGCTTCGGGTAACAGCCTGTTTTGCGGTTGCGATTTTATTCTACTCAGCCATCGTTCTGTTCGCCGTTCCGTTCCTGGGCCAAAGCCGCAAGATTCTTCTACTCGTCTTATTGTTCACGGGAATCCGATCGATCTACCCTCTTTATGCAATGGTTCTTACAGCACAACTCCGTACTGCTCTCACGACCCGCATCAGTGTGGTAATACGAACCATTGAGCTCTTTGCAATCATTGTTCTGATGCAGTTCAGCCTCACGATCGAGAATATCATTCAGCTCTTTTTAGCGACCAGTCTTTTGCATGTTCTTGCGTACGTTGTTTTTTCGCGCATCAACGTATTCGCCCAAGCTGAACCGGTTGACATGAAGCCGATGATTCAATTCGGCAGCATTTACTGGATCAATACAATTGTCGATTTCGTTCTGGGTAGGCAAGGGGATATCTTGTTCCTGATAAACTTATTGCCGGATCCCACACAGGCAGGCTTGTACGATGTGGCGTATTCTTTGGCTCAAATGACTTCGATGGGCGCAACCATTGGCCTGGCAGGCGTAACGTTTGCAACATTCGCCCGTCTTGCTGTCTCAAACCGTGAGACGATGGATCGGTTTTATGGTTTTTCGATCAGGCTTATTTCCTTGCTGACGATACCGCTGTATGCATTTCTTCTGTTCAACACCGAAGATGTGCTTGCGCTTCTCTATTCCCCGAAGTATTTGGGAGCGGTGAATTTGGTACAGGGAATTCTTGTTTTTAGAATCGTTTCCCGACTGTTCGGCGGGCCTGAGAACGCCGAGTATTTGCTTTCAACGGGACATGCCGGCAAAATTGTCGGGTTCGGTGTTGCGGCTGCTTCGATAAATATTACCCTGAACATCCTTCTCGTTCCCATTCTCGGTGCGATGGGATCGGTAGTTGCCGGCGGGTTAGGAATTCTTGCGGTGAATGTCATGGCAGCGTTTGGAGTGTATCGACATTCAAGTAACCGGATTCAGATTGGTTTCTGGGCGAAGCTCACCGTTGTTTCAGTTGCGGCATCCTTTGTTACAATGCTTGTTATTGTATCTACTGGAATTCTCTCATTGGTTGTTGCCGGGACAATCTACGCGACCATGCTGGGGATTGCCTTATATGGAATCAAGCCCCTTGCGCCTTCCGACACAGAGTGGTTTTCAAGAATAGACCACCGTCTCGGATTATTACTCAGTCCATTTACACGCATGAAAATGAACCTTGCGCAATGAAAATCGGCACGGCATATTTTGAGTTTGGTGGAAACAAAGGCATAGCCCGCGCGGCGGCGGAGTTATCAACGCATATGGCGTTACTGGGACATGAAATTCATTTTCATTGCGTAAAGCCTCCACAGAACGTGGAACTTCCTCTCATTCACTTTCACCGAACCGGCGGAGTAAATTCGTTCTCGACGATCGGATTATCCGCGTTTGCTTATCTGGCTGGCAAAGATATTCACCGTCATCGGTACGACGTGACTCATACGCACGGTAACATCGTTGGCTCGGATGTTATTACAGCCCACAGTTGCCACAAAGCAGGACTACGCGTTGCAGATTCTTCGTTCAATTTCGGTCTGGCGGACAAAGTGAGGTTGTGGATTGAGCAAAAGAATTATGGGGGAAGAAGGTTCAAAAAAATCATAGCGGTATCCGAAGGAGTGAAAAGGGAATTGATATACGAATACAATATTCCTCCTTCAGAAATAGTCGTCATTCCTAACGGAGTCGATCTCGACCGGTTTAATCCGGTCACGGCGCTCGAACGAAAACATTTGATGCGTCGCCGGCTGGATTTATCTGACGATGATTTCGTCTTGATTCTCGTTGCCAATGAATTTAAACGGAAGGGATTGCGATTCGCAATCGATGCTCTTTCTCATCTCAAGAAAGACAAAGTTAAACTGCTGGGTGTCGGGGCAGACAGGATTTCAGCATTCCAGCGTCAGGCGCAACGAGAAGGCGTGGAAGAGAGAGTACTATTCGCAGGCGGAGTTGATAATATTCAAGATTACTACACCGCGAGCGATGCGTTTGTTTTCCCTACGTCCTACGAAGCCTTTTCACTCGCAACACTCGAGGCTGCCGCGTCCGGACTTCCGCTTCTAACCACAAAAGTCAATGGCACAGAAGAATTGATTGAACATGGCGTAAATGGTTTTTTCATTGAACAGAATGGAAGCGACATTGCGGAGAAGATCCAAACATTGCTTTCTGATGCCTCACTTCGGGCGACGATGGCAACCAATGCAAGGAAACGTGCAGAAGGATACTCGTGGGACAAGGTAGCTCGCCGCACTATCGAAGTCTATGAGCAGATACAATGAGGGATGAGCCAACCAGACACTATTTGTTTTTTGTAGCAGCTATCGTGATTACTGTCGCGAATGTAATCCTCATCTGGGCTTTCCGGTTTCTTCCTCTCTATGATTACCCAATTTGGTTATACAACGTTCGGGTGATGATGCAGTTGTCCGATCCACAGTTCTCATCGGTGTATGAATTGGTAAGAGTTCCCATACCGAATTTAGGTTTAGTCGGACCAGTTTGGCTGTTGAGTCATTTGTTTACAGTTGAGGTAGCCGGAAAGATCTTCTTGTCACTGTGCGTGGCCGTTTTTCCCTGGAGTTTTTACTATTGCTTCACAAAAATTTCTGGCAGGAGATCGTCTCCGTTGGCATATCTCGGATTCCCATTTGCGATGGGGTATTTCTTTTACAGCGGGCATGCATTTCTGTTCGCCACAAGCGCCTCGATACTCATAATCGGATATTTCCTGCCTAAGATTGGCGGCATGCGAATCACAGAGTGGCTCATGTTAGCAGGGTTCCTTGTGCTGGTGTATTTCATACATGCTTTTGGTTTCTTGATTGTTGTTCTCGTATTCACCGGAAGTCTGCTTTTTCCGGTCAGGCGAAAACCTCTTGGCAACTTCCTGTTGGCATGCGTTCCGGGTTTCTTTCTCATGATGTGGTACCTCATCGCAAATCAGAGTCCGCGGCAGAATGAAATCGCCTGGACGCTCTGGTCCGCATCCCAAAGCATCTTCAAACCCTTCTTACCCTTCATTAAAAGTTTTGGAATATCCAATCCGTTCCCTCTGACTCTGCTCAATCTCCTTTGGATGTTGTCTCTTTTTTTCTTTCTGGGATCAAGCTTGGCGCACGTCGTGCGAAGAGGAGAGATTGACAAGAGGTTCATCGTTCCGTTTATTGTTAGCAGTCTATTGACAATCCTGCTTCCGCATGAGTTCCTTGGCATTGCTCAACCGGGCATTCGGTTCGGGTTGCTCTCAGCGATTCTTGTCGTGCTGTTGATGCACAAGGCGATTGTTCCGAGGGTTTATTCTTTCGTTTTGCTGGGATGTTCTTTTCTGGTGATTGTGTACAACATCTTTCACTTCTCTCGCGTTGAGCAACAAATGAATGAACTGTACAAAGCGATCACGACGACAACACCTCTTGTGGGAAAGAGTTTCGCAACCGTCCGTTTTGATTGGCCGACGGAGATTCGTTGGTGGGATGGTTTTGCTTCGCCCTTTCATCCTCTCTACGGGGCTGTGTATTATGCCGGGCTTTCCGCTGGTGGTCCGGCGTGGGCGTTTGACACGGCGTTGTTGAGAATGCGACGCGTGGAGTACGAACCTTCGTTCAGCGGAAAGACAGTTGATGAGTATGCGTCAGCGGTCGTTTCCACAATGACAGAATCTCCGGCCATTGACATACTGGTGTTCACCGGCCGCGCGGCTCAAATGGACTTTGCGACGGCTGGTCTTCAGAGCAAAGGGGTGTATCAATTGCGAGCGACGGGAGAGTGTTGGAGAATTCTGGAGAAATGTCCGTCAACAAGCGAAGGAAATTCCGTACATGAAAACTAAGAAGCTCCACCTCGGTTGTGGAACTAATATCCTCGAAGGATATCTCAACGTAGATCGAACCAAGCTTCCTGGTGTTGATTCAGCCCACGACCTTAGTGTTTTTCCGTGGCCGTTCGAAGACAGACAGTTCAGTGAAGTTATCATGATTGATGTCCTTGAACATCTTCCGAATGTTATTCGAACGATGGAGGAAATTCACCGCATTTCTTCGAAAGGAGGGAGAGTGACAATTCGTGTGCCGTATTATAATTCCTGGGATGCATCGTATGACCCGACCCACGAACACTGTTTCAATGAAAACTCATTCGAGTTCTTTGATCCATCGACCTTCACAGGAGCTCAACGCTCCTATTACACGAACGCAAAGTTTCAAATCTACTCCGTCGCATATCTAATCTATCCGATACGAACGTCATATCTTCTTTGCGATTCGAATATTGATACACGAAGAATCCAACTTCCTGGTCAGTACGCAAAGCCCATCATTCACTCTTCTTTCTTGAAATCCATTTACACCAAACTCGGCCATAAGATCGGGAATACGATTCGCACGTTACACGTTGAACTTCTCCGCATATGAGAATTGCATTCGACGTAAGTCATATCCAGAAAAACAGAGCAGGCATCGGGCGTCATGCTTTTCAGCTCATTAAAGCGTTGCTGGCAGAAGACAAAACCAACGAGTATATACTGCATGGCTGGTCGTTCGGCATCGACAAAAAAGCAATCTCACGGCTGGCAAACTCGCGGACCAAACTCTCCATCGCGCAAATTCCCGGAGATGTAAAAAGATTTTACTGGAATAAACTCCGAACGCCCAACATCGAAAAGTTCATTGGCAACATCGACCTGTTTCATAGTTCTGAACCTTTTCTGCCGCCAACCAACTCCCGCACGATTTGCACGGTCCACGATCTTGCGTACAAGAAATTCCCTGAGTTATTCGAGAGCAAAGTCGTCGAAGCCGATGAATTTGTGCAGCGTTCTGTTCAGGCCGCAGATGCGGTCATAGTGCCGTCGCAACAGACACGCGTCGATCTCATTGAAATGATGAGTGTTGATGCGAAGAAGATTCATGTGGTCAATCTTCCGCCCGATGAAATATTCTCATCCACCAAAACCAGTTCCGATCTGTTGGTGAAAGAAAAATTTTTCTTGGCGAAGCCGTACATTCTTTTCGTCGGGACGATAGAACCACGGAAGAATATTCCTTCGATTGTTAAAGCATTTGAGAGTGTGCCGGAGCGTGTTGATCTTGTGTTGGTGGGGAAGAAAGGGTGGCACACGGAGGAAAGCTTTCGGGCAATTAATTCCCCGGCTGTAAAAGCAAGAATACATTATTTGGAATATGTAACGGATGAAGAGCTTGCATCGCTGTACCGTCAGGCGCTCTGTTTTGTTTATCCCTCGATCTATGAGGGCTACGGCTTTCCACTCCTCGAAGCGATGGCGTCGGGGATTCCCATCATCACATCGAATAATTCCTCCATGCGAGAGCTTGCTGACGGCGTGGCGCTTCTGGTTAATCCGACCAGTGTTGATGATCTTGCGGAAGCCATGAACATGCTCGTGGGCGATGAAGTCCGCCGTGTGGAAATGCGGCAACGGGGTATGCACATTGTGGAACAGTATACGGCTGAACGAGTTGCAAAATCAGTCTTGAACATCTACGGCTCACTCGCATCATGAAGCTTCTTGTTGTTGATCATAATGCTCTTGAGCCTGCAAATCGTGTTCTGTATGAAAAGATTGTTGAGCTGGGAGGAATTGATCTGAGGTTGTTAGTTCCCTCAACGTGGCATAATAACTTCCGGATGCTGCGTTTCAATCCACCCAAAGAAAAATTATCCTACGAACTCTTTAGTAGCGACGTCTTCTTTCGCTCGCGCACTCACCGCCTGATCTATCTCTCCCTGTACAAACATCTGAAACAATTTCAGCCCGATGTTCTGTATATGAATGCCGAGCCGGAGAATTTTCAGACCTTCGAGGCTGCGTTGCTTACGAAATCGTCGAACACAAAGCTTGTCTTTTCTTCCTGGAGAAACGTTGATCATTCATCAGTTGGCTACCCATATCGGTTTGGATTTGTCAACAAGGAAATTGAACGATATGTTCTGAGCCGCGCTAGCCATGGAATTGTCTTTAACCGCACAGCGAAATCGATCTTCGGCAAACATGGCTTTCGGAAAACGACATTTATCCCTTCGCCGGTTGATACATCTGTATTCAAGCCGCAACCGTTGCCTGACCGGGATAACAAAAATTTTGTTATCGGGTACGTAGGACGTTTGGTGGAAGAGAAGGGCGTGGATGTGATTCTTCAGGCGCTGACATCCTTGCCGGAAGCCTGCTCAGCACTTATAGTCGGTAACGGGCCGGTAAAGAAGGAACTCCAAACTCTGTCGGGTCAACTAGGATTAACAGATCGGGTATCGTTTCGGAATGCAGTTTCTCCTTTAGAAATTCCACATCTCCTGAAAGAAATAAATGTGCTCGTCCTGCCCTCTAAAACTACAACCCACTGGAAGGAACAGTTCGGCAGAATCTTGATCGAGGCAATGGCATGTGGCGTTCCGGTAATCGGCTCCGGCTCCGGAGAAATCCCAAATGTAATTGGAGAAGCCGGACTTGTTTTCAAAGAGGGAAGTGTGGAAGGGTTGCGTCTCGGCATCGAGCGAATGATGCAAACACCTTCCTTACGTGAGGACTTGCGGTGGCGCGGCTTGGCGAGAGTTAACGCTTTTTTTTCCCTGCAAGTTGTTGCCGCACAGTACCATAACCTCCTCCGGTCGCTCTAGTTTCCATTGTATCTGGCTCTCTAATTATGTAGATTTATTTAAAATCCCACACAAATTCGGCGTTTGCTGTGTTTTTGCATGCCCTAATTATTTTTCTGAGGCTGAAGGGAAGTCTTCGGCGAAAACGGAGTCTTGACCACGAGAAGATTCGCTCAGTGCTGATTGTTGAACTGACTCGTCTCGGTGATGTCATTACGATGATTCCTGCCGTTCATCTTCTTGCCCGACGGTTTCCAAATGCTGTTGTGCATCTTCTGGTAGATTCAAAGTACAAATCATTTCTCGCCAGTATCGGGCTGCCGTGCGAGGTTCATGGTGCTCAGCGTTTTGATACTGCATCAGATTTTTTCCGGACTGTTGCTTACGTCCGCAAGCTGAGTGTTGACCTTGCGCTAAGCATGAGTCCCCCGAAGCGCAACGCGGCGATCACACTTACCAGCGGCGCCCGACGCAAGGTGGGTTATCTGACCTACGTGGACTCGTTAACGCCGTATCTTGAATCAACTCCTGTGGAATCTTTCGGCTGCGATATTGTAACTTCGCAAACTTACGGGAGAGAAAACATCGAAGAACGCGCACTGAAAGTTTGCAGAGCGTTGGGCATTTTAACAGAAGAAGTTTCCAGCAGCATTCATCTCGACCAAGGGGTCGTTGCAACGAGGCACGCCTCGTTGGTGAAAAAGGGGAGGATTTCTGACCGGCAGTTTGTGGTTCTCCATCCGTTTTCCGGCTGGGAGTTTCGATCATGGAATCTGGAACGATTCAACCAACTTGCTGGTCTAATCCTTTCCCGACTGAACTATGATGTAGTGTTTTTGTGCGAGCGAAGTGAAGAAGGATTGCTTGCGCCTTCGAAGCTGAGATTTGCAGGACGGAGCGATGTGTTCTTCTTTGCATCGGATGATTTGATGGATACATCGGTGGTTTTTAAGGAAGCAGCTCTTGTTGTCTGTAATGATTCAGGTCCTGCGCATCTGGCGGCTGCGTTAGGCGCGAGAATTGTCGGGTTGTTCGGGCCGGCATCGCCTGTGCTTACAGGCCCCCGGAACAAGAACGTGGAATTTCATTTCAAGCAGGTGGAGTGTTCTCCCTGTGATCAATGTGTTTGTGTACGTCCATCCAATTCGTGTATGAATCTTATTACCGTGGAAGAAGTTTTCCAGAGTGTCATGAATCAGCTCATCGTCGCCCCTGTAGCAGAAGCGGTAGCGAATGCCTAAAGTCAACATCCTGGGAGTTCGCGTTGATAGCATCGATACGGAAGGACTGCATACCGCAATCGCCAACACTATCAATCAACGCCGCAAAGATATTTACGCGTATGTTAACATTAACGCAATCAATATTGCGCAGGCGAACAAGCGATTCAGGGATTTCCTCAACCGTGCACATATCGTGTACTGCGATGGCGAAGGTGTGCGGCTTGGCGGAAAGATCCTGGGTTATGCTTTGCCACCGCGTGTTGTGTTGACCTATTGGATTTGGGAACTGTGCGAGTTTTGTGAGAAGGAGGGATTTTCTCTTTTCTTTCTGGGAGCGACTCAGCAGTACGTTGAAGAAGCAGTTCAACACATCCGGGCCCGCTTCCCTAAAATAAATGTCGTTGGTTCTCACCACGGCTTCTTTCCGAAGAACGGGAAGGAAAGCGATGCGGTAGTCGAAATCATCAATCAGGCCAAACCGAACATATTGATCGTCGGCTTCGGCATGCCGATGCAGGAATTCTGGATCGAAGAAAATATGCCGGCACTGAAAGCAAATGTAATTCTGCCGGCGGGCTCGATGATCGATTATACTGCCGGACGAAAAGGCTTTGCCCCGAAGTGGATGGCGAACAATGGGATGGAATGGCTGTACAGATTTTTTCAGGAGCCGGGGAGGCTGTGGAAACGATATCTGATTGGCAATCCATCGTTCATGTTGAATGTAGTGCTCGATTCTTTGCAGAAGGGAAAGTGATGTGGATTGTGCGAAGTAGCCTGGCAGTTCTTCTCTGTTTGGCTGGATGGATGCAAAGCGTGGCGGGAAGCTCATTGGGCGCCTTTACATTCGTTACGCAGGCCTCTGAAGGGTGGGAGGTTAAGTACGTCCCATCGGCTCGACCTCTCACGACGGTTGAGGTAGAAGGAAAAATCTATTTCCGTTTCAATAGTCCCGCCTTACAAGATGGAGAAGAAGCAGACGGAAATCCCGCTCTTCCGGCAGATGCTTTCTCTCTCGGCATTCCGGACGGGACAACGATTACCGCCGAACTGATAAATCCAGAATTTGAATTAACGGGGAATCAGACACTGGCTCCGCATCCCTCATACAAATTCACTGAAGAACAAGAAGCTGTGGAGGTTTTCCGGAAGAATACCGCTGCATACGCTCGTGATCAATTCTTCCCAGCGACTCACATCACCATCGAGCCGCCGTTCACGCTCCGCACGCAGCGCGTAGTTTGTATTCGCATCCGACCGTACCAGTACAATCCTTCCATCCAAATGTTGCGTAGAATTGTAAACGCAACAATCCGTATCCGCATTCATAATTTGCCCGGCCGGGCATCGCTGCCATCACGAGGAGCTTCGGACGATCCTTTTTTTGAGGAGACCTACAAGACTCTGCTTTTGAATTACGATCAAGCCAAAGCATGGCGCATCTCGCCGCAGAGATCGTTGTTGGTTGATCCCACCGGAACTTGGTTCGAGACAGGAAAAAATTATTACAAGGCACGCGTTGCAAATGATGGCTGGTACAGAATTACACGCGCCGATATGCTGGCAGCGGGTGGAAACCTTACATTGGTTGACTTGCCATCCCTGAAAGTATTCGCGAAGGGGCAACAAATCCCAATCGTACTCCGACCGGATACGACAGTTGAATTCTATGCGTACCGCAATGCAGGGGATTCGACGTACACGGATTATTATACCGACACAAGTGCCTATTGGTTGACGTGGGGCGGAGTTGACGGGCTGAGATTCATTCCCAGCTCTCCGGCCGTCGTGCCGGTTTTGTCTTTCAGTTCTGCTTCGAATACTGTTCACTTCGAACAAAGTCTCTCCTATTTCCTCGGCACCACACAGGACGAACAGATTAACAACAAAACCGTTCCGGGTGAAGACTGGTATTGGCAATCGTTCGGAGTCAATTCCCAAACAGATTTTACGTTCTCTCTCGACTCTCTGGATAATGCAACGCCGACGTCTACGGTTCGTGCGCGTGTGTTCGGGACCGGGTATATCGCCTCACCCAATCCTCCGGCACAGCACAAAGCGCGGGTTTGGATCAACGATTCCCTGGCGGGTGAGGTTAATTTTACACAGCGGACGGGCGCGACACTAACGGCAACAATCCCGACATCGTGGCTGAAGCCGGGAACGAACACATTCAGGCTAAAAAATATTGATACGGGCACCGGCGGCAATACTTTCTATTTGGATTGGTTTGAGATCGATTACCCGCGGAAACTACGGGCCACCAATAATGTTGTTAGTTTCTCCCCGCCACCACTTCCGCCGGCGAGTCAAGTTGAATTTCAACTGAGAGGGTTTTCGAACTCACAGATTGAAGTCTACGATATTTCCAGCCGAAGGATGATTACAACGGGAATCGTTTCCGGCGATTCGGCTTCGGGCTTTTCAATAACATTTCCGGATACTGTCTCCTCACAGCGCACGTATGTAGTGTTTGCTGCCAACAGTCAGCGCTCAGTGCCACCGTTAAAGCAGAAAATGTTCACTGACATTCGGTCGAATGCTACCGGAGCGGATTATCTCGTTATCAGTCATAAGAACTTTCTGTCTCAAGCGAACCAACTTGCTATCCATCGACAAACAACCAACGCGTGCCGCACAAAAGTTATCGACGTCGAAGACATTTACGATGAGTTCAACTATGGGGTGATGAACGCGACTAAAATAAAATCTTTCCTCGTGTACGCGTCTCAAAACTGGCCCGGCCCGTCGCCTTCGTACCTGCTTATGTTCGGCGATGCGAGCTGGGACTTTCATCGTTACATGCCGGCAACCGTCAAATCGAATTTCGTTCCGGCCTATGGAATTCCGGCGGGGGATAATTGGTACGCCTGCTTCGATCCGGTTGTAACGTTTATTCCTTCCATGTACGTCGGAAGAATTCCGGCGGAGAATTCAGCGCAGGCGCAAATTGCGGTGAACAAGGCAATCGGGTATGACAACTATTCGCTTTCAGATTGGAACAAGAAATTTCTCTTCATCACGGGAGGCAATACTCTCAGCGAACAGAGCGGCTTTAATTATCTGGCTGAAAGTGCAATTCAAACCTACATTACTCCGCCGCCGTTGGGCGCCACGCCGCTGCGTGTGTACAAGACCACTGCAGGATGGATTGATGGTGAATCGAAACAGTTGCTGAAGAATTATTTCCGTGATGGAATGGTATTCCTTAGTTTCACCGGACATTCGGGCGGCAGAATTTGGGGCGTTGATCCCGGGCCGCCGGCTGAATTGGAAAATACAAACGGCAAACTTCCGTTCGTCTCGTCGGTGAGTTGCAATGTCGGAGGATTTGCGACTCCTCAAGGCAATGTGCTGGCGGAGGATTTCTTGTTCGCTGACAATCGCGGAGCGATTGCTTCGTGGGCGTCTTCATCACTCGGATATGCGACATACGGTGCGGCGCTGACAAATTACTGGCTTGACAACGCGTCGCAGGATTCAGTCCGGGAGTTCGGCAAGCTCACGTCGAATGCGCGCTATCAGTTGTGGGCGCAAACCGGCTCCGGCTATATCACGATTGCGATGGTGAGTCTCAATCCGCTCATCGGCGATCCGATGTCGAGACTGGCGGTGCCGCTGAAACCCGATCTCGCAATCATGTCTGCGGATATCACCACGAACAAGCCGCTCGCAACTCCGAACGATACGTCTCTTACGATCCGCTTGAAAATCCATAATTACGGGCTTGTGCCTACGGATAGTGTGGGGGTTACGTTGGCTGATCTCTACAACGGGCAAACAACATATCTGCTCAACAACTACAAAATGCCAAAGACGCTGTCCATCGATTCGTTGACTCTCGCCTGGCCGGCGACGGGAAAAATCGGGCCGCATACATTGGCTGCAACTCTTGACCCGGTAAATACGGTTGATGAAGTCAGTGAGATGAACAACATCGCCTCAACGGACCAATACATCTACACTAATAATCTTTTTGTTGTGAAGCCGTTGAACAACATGGCTGTCCCTGCCGGCGCTCAACGGTTGGTCGTAACGAGTCCGATTGGTTTCGACTCATCGGGATTCCAATATTTCTTTGAATTGGATTCTGTTGATACGTTTAATTCGCCGTCCCTTGTTTCGTCCGGTGCGGTTACTCCGGGAAGCGTTACCGGAGAATGGCTCACACCATCGCTTCCGATTGGCAGAACATATTTCTGGCGAGCCCGCACAGTGCACGGTTTGCTGGCGGGGAATTGGGTCACGGCATCGTTCACAACCACATCCGATCTTCCGGCAGGTCACGACGCACTCGCTCCATTGGTTCGATGGAGGGAAAACTCGAAGAAGCAGTTTGCAAGAGATGTACTCGTGAAGACTGCGGCCAGCGATTCCGGTGTAACGATAGTCCGATCCTCACCCTTATATCTCTATGTCCGGTCAGTCGGCAATCGTCCCAATCAGTCCATTGACTACTACAGCTCATTCCAGATCAACGACCAGAAGATCACGGGATTTTGGTGGGAGTTAGGAAACAGTTTCATGGTTGTGCGGCTGAATGAATTCACAGGAGCGTATGACTTTCGGAATTTCAATGTGAGTGGGAACGCTGCCCTTGCAGATAGCATGAAGAACTTTCTGAACAACACTCCGGCCGGAAATTATATCGGTGTTACTGTCATCTTCAACGGACAAACGAATGTGAATGAAGGATTGATGCGTGCAATGGATACGCTGGGTGCGACCATGTTCCGCTCCATTGTCAACGGACAGTCGTATGCCTTCATCGGAAGAAAAGGAAACGGAGGGCCCGGGATGCCGCCGCTTGAACAACTGACGAATGACACGGCGGTCGTCAGTCTCACTATCCCCAATTATTATTCTCTGGGATCGGGTTCTGTTACATCGGTAGCGATCCCAATAGCGCAGGTATGGGATTCGTTCCATTGGAGGCGGACAGGAGATATCAGCAAAACAAATTCGACCATATCCATACTCGGCATACGCCCCACTGGTGCAATCGATACACTCAGGAAAATTCCGTACGATAGCATTGATGTAAATCTTGCATCCCTTAATTCTCAAACGCAGGGGCCGCGATATTCATCGTTAAAACTTTCAGGCTTGCTTTCCACTTCCGACGCCAATACAACGCCGCTGCTGACAGATTGGTGGTTGGATTTCTCTCCTCCGCCGGATCTTGCGGTGAGTGCGAGAACTGTAGGAGTAAACCAAACTGATGGTTCCAACACGTATAACTTGCCGATTACGATCCACAACATTGGCTACGCAAAAAGCGATAGCGTAAGGGTGGTTGTCTATGCACTTGATAAGTACAACGCCACAAGACAAATCGCCACTGCGGTTTTCGACTCGGTCGACCTCGACGCGAGCCGGTCCACAACAGTTAAATTTTCCACAATTGGATTGCCAAGAAAAACACGCCTTCAGGTTGTTGTCGGCTCTGCGAAAAAGGGGAGAGATCTGATCGCGGAAAATAACACCGCCTACTACATGATCTATGTGAACAACATTGCTCTTGCCGACCGCCTGCATGTGTACGCGAACGGGACTGAAGTGATGGACGGAGATTACATATCACCATCGCCTGCGCTTCTTGTCCGTGCATCCCGGACACCGGAGGAGAGTCCACAGGTTGAGCGGTCAGAACTTTTCGTCGATAACAAACCCACTGTTTTGCTTGCTTCGGTGCCTCTCATGAAAGGCGGCGCTGCGTCCACTTCTTCCGAACATACTTTCACACCAACGCTTGCCAACGGATTGCACGAATTAAAATTTCGCTTATCCCGTGTGAATGTGTTGGGTGAGATTGATTCGATGGAGCGAATTGTACAGGTGAATGTCCTGAACGAATCGCGATTACTGCAAGTGTACAACTACCCGAATCCATTCCCCGGGGAGACAGATTTCACATTCATTCTTACGGGCGCCCAGGTAGCGGAAGAGCTGAGCATCAAAATCTTCACTGTTGCAGGAAGAAAAATCCGTGAGATTATTGTTCCCCCGTCATCATTGCAGCTCGGCTTCAACAAGGTTCACTGGAATGGACGGGACGAAGATGGTGATGAAGTTGCAAACGGGTATTATTTCTATCAACTGCGTTTAAAGGCCGATAATACGACGGTTTCGCCCATTCAAAAACTGGCAAAGATAAAGTGAATGGCGGCAGCTTGATGGGCATCGCATTGAGAATAGACTGTAATGGCGTATATTGAGATAGTTTCAGTGGGGACAAAATTGAATTTTACTTCCGGCTATCCAATCAGGCAAATCTTTTCTCTCATCACGAAACTCGTAAAGTAAAGTGAGGAACGCATGAATTATTTGAGAAGGTTTCGAGGGTTTTGGGGTGTTTTGTTTTTGGCATCCGCAGCAATTGCTGCGAACCAGAAAAGCAGCTTTCGTCTCGCGGAGGCTCAGCCTAACGGGTGGATCATTGCTTATCAGCCCGAGGTTTCAAATCCCGCTTCAGTTATGATTGATGGAAAGCCGCACCTTCTTTTTAGCGGCGCTAACATTGAAGGTGGAGATGCAACGGGCCAGCCAATGCTTCCGGTCGATATTCTTACACTTGGAATCCCGGCGGATGGTTTCCTTCGAGCCGAAATTCTTAACCCTGTGTACGAAATGGTGGAGAATATACTTGTCGCTCCTTTTCCTGCTTACACTGTGAATGAGAACCACGATGCTACTGCCGAATACCGAAAGAACCAAACATTCTATTCTCAGAACAGATTATTTCCCGCTATCCAATACGTTGTCGATGCGCCGACGATGCTGCGCGAGCAACGGCTTGCAACAGTCCGGATCAGTCCCTACCAGTATAACCCGGCAACAAAGACGCTTCGAAAACTTGTCGGCGCTTCTTTCCGTTTGACGTTGATTGATTCGCGTGGTGTGGCTTTGACGTTGCCCGGTTCATCGGGGGTTTCCCGCGATCCGTTCTTTGAAGAAGTGTACAAAGATCAGGTCTGGAATTACGATCAGGCGATGGGATGGCGGAACCAAAGCCAGCAAGCTTCCCGGCTTATGCCTCCCGATTCAACGCGTGATTGGTTTGAGACGGGGAAGAACTACTACAAAATGCCGATCGCGCAGGACGGGTGGTACAAAGTTTCCAAAGCACAACTTGTCGCAGCGGGCGCCAACGGTAATCAGATCGATGTTCCAACTCTGAAGATATTCTCACGTGGCGTCGAGATTCCCATTGTTGTCCGGCCGGACACTACAGTCGAGTTTTACGGATACGGAAACCGCGGGGACTCGACTTATCTTGACTACTATTCCGACACCGCAGTATATTGGCTGACCTGGAGCGGTAGTGTGGGCCGCAGGTTTACTCCGGCCGCAATCGATTCCGTTCCCGCAATGCCCTTCGTACTTTCATCCTACACAACAAAACATTTTGAAGAGAATAACTGGTACTATCAGGGAACGACGACGCCTGAAATAATTAACATACAAACCGTTATAGGTGAAGGATGGGCGTGGGGCACTCCCGATACATGGTTCTATCCAAATACAACCAATACGTATCCAGTTACTTTGGACAATGTTGAAACAGGAACCTCGCAGCAGGTCTTCCTGCGCGTTCGATTTGCAAGCACAACCTCGACTTTTGCAACTCCCAATCACCGGGCAAGAGTGTGGATTAACGATTCGTTGGCGGGAGAGATAACGTTTGCAGGCCGAACTGTCGCCATGTTTTCAGCCGCGATTCCATCTTCATGGCTCAGGAACGGAAGCAATGTTCTGAAGATACAGTCCATTATGACAGCGGCGACGGTCAATCAGTTCTATCTCGACTGGTTTGAGATTGATTATGTACGCACATTCACGGCGGTGAATGATCAGGTTGCATTTCGCTTTCCTCCGCCTAACGTTCAGACGAGGTATGGGTTTGTGGTAGGGGGATTTTCTTCTCCTCAAATCGAAGTATACGATCTTGCAACCCGGAGAACATTAACCGGCCTAACTGTTTCACCTTCGGGGGGAGGTTACAGCATTACATTCCGGGACACGGTTTCAACACCGCGGTCGTATGTCGTGACTACCGCGACCGGCCCGATTCCCGTTCCCTCGGTCATTCAGAAGATGTTTGTGGACATCCGGGCGAACGCCGCAGGAGCCGATTACATTATCATCACCCACAAAAACTTCCTTGCTTCGGCACTGCAACTTGCAACTCATCGCCAGAACGTCAATGCCGTTCGGGCGAAGGTGATTGACGTTCAGGATATTTATGATGAATTCAACTACGGCGTTATGAATGCGACGAAGTTAAAAACATTTCTAAAATACACATACGACAACTGGACAGCTCCGAAGCCCTCCAATGTTTTATTTTTCGGCGATGCGAGCTGGGATTTCCACCGGTATCATCCTTCAACAATCAAAACCAATTACGTCCCTGCGTTTGGCGTGCCGGCGAGCGATAACTGGTTTGTGGCGCTCAACCCGGATTCATCGGCGCTTGCGTATATGTTTACGGGACGCATTCCTGTCGAAGATCCCGTTCAGGCACAGCGCACGGTCGCAAAGATTATAGGGTACGACAACTATACGCTCTCCGAATGGAATAAGAATTTTCTTTTCGTTGCGGGA
This sequence comes from Bacteroidota bacterium, assembly GCA_038247945.1. Lineage (GTDB taxonomy): Bacteria > Bacteroidota > Ignavibacteria > UBA10030 > UBA6906 > CAADGV01. The sequence goes on from JBBRUI010000017.1 coordinate 27,425, forward strand.
GGAAATGATGCCATCGAACGCTCACAGTTCAACGGGTATTCGGAAAATCTCATCAATTCCCTAATCACTCCTCCACCAATTGGTGGAACAGCGTTCCGTGTCTACAAGACAACGTCGGGCGTAATCGACGGTGAACATAAAAAGACATTGAAGGACTATGTTAAAAATGGACTTCTGTTCCTGAACTTTATTGGGCATTCAGGGGGCAGGATCTGGGGTGTTGATATCGGGCCACCGACGGAACTTGAGAATACCAACGGCAAGCTTCTCTTTGTCTCCTCCGTGAGTTGCAACGTCGGAGCGTTTGCAGAGCCTACGGGTAATGTGCTTGCGGAAGATTTCATGATGGCGGATAACCGCGCTGCAGTAGCAGCATGGGCGTCCTCCTCTCTCGGTTATCCTTCCTACGGTTCGGAGCTCGTTAGGAATTTCCTTACGGGAGTTCGGGATTCCGTCAGGGCATTTGGCACCCTAACAACCTCGGCTCGTATAAAAATGTTGCGGACTTACGGGAATGACTACATCTCGATTGCAATGGTTAACCTGAACCCGCTTATCGGAGATCCATTGTCCCGGCTTGCTCTTCCGCTTAAGCCCGATATTGCTGTAAGGTCTGAGGACGTTACGACCAACAATGCCACGCCGACGCCGAACGATA
>JBBRUI010000018.1:0-27161 GCA_038247945.1 Bacteroidota bacterium
CAGATACAGGTTTGAGAATCGGACTGTTGACTGAGTCTCCGGGCGGCGGTTTCTTTGGAGTTGACGTTCTAGCGATTTCTGCTGATGGGGCAAAAGCGTTCATTGGAAATCCGACTTCAGCAACCGGAGTGTTATCGTCGAAAGTAGCAGTCGCAAACCTTAACACTCTTGCTCTCACCGATTCACTTCCATCGGGGCTGTATCCCACGGGGATCGGACTCAGCGGGGTAGGCGCGTTGTTGGGTTCATGTTCACCACCGTGGGCTTTCGTCAATACCGGAATCAACCACACTATCATCGTTCCACTTTCGTGCAACCCGAATGTGAACGGCGTTGATTTGCAGAATGGAGACTACATCGTCGTGTTCTATGATTCAAGTGGAACGTTGGCGTGTGGCGGCTTCATACGATGGAATGACACTACAAATGTTGCGGTCTCAGCCTATGGCGACGACCCAACGAGTACGGCGAAAGATGGTTTTGCCGCCGGCGAAGTATTCAAGTGGAAGATCTATCGCTGCGCACCGAACAATGTTGTTGACGCGACAGCAACGTACTCTCCAGTCGGCGGTATCATTACTCACACAAATACTTATGCGACCAATGGCATAAGTCAACTCGCTTCACTCGTTGGCGGCGTTGTTACAGAAAACATCATCTTGAGGCTTGGGTGGAGCATCATTTCCTCGCATGTGAGACCGCCGAGTCTGGTTCTGGACAGTGTCTTTGCGCCAGTCATCCCTAATTTCATTATGGCGAAGAATGGTGCAGGTGGCGTGTACATTCCTTCGCAAGGAATCAACACAATTGGGCTATGGGCAATAACTGAAGGATATCTTGTGAAGATGTCAGCAGCCGATACGCTTCCTATCACGGGGCTCAAGATTATTCCCGACCTCACCCCCATCACTATTCCGATCAACTGGAGTATGATAGCGTACCTTCGGGACAGTGAAATGCCAATTGTAACTGCGTTGAGCAGCATCGTAAGCGACATAATTATTGTCAAGAATCAAGACGGGCAATCATATATTCCCTCTGTTGGCGTCAATCAGATTGGGAACATGAAGATGGGGCAAGGATATCAATTCAAGATGCTCGCCGCGCGGACACTCACATACTCACCAAATACATTGATGCTGAGTCAAATGAAAAGTGCAGGTGCAGAGCCGCTCTTGGTACAACCGGCCCATTTCGTCGCGAACTTGAGAACGGAAAACAATGCGACGATCATCATCCCTGCGAGCGCGGTTGCGGGTTGCATGAAGGATGGAGACGAACTCGCGGTGTTTGGTGAAAGCGGACAATTGGCAGGAAGCTCGGTATTTTCAGAAGGGAACTTCGCCCTGACAGTTTGGGGAGATGACCCAACAACGGAAGCAAAAGAGGGTGTGAGCATCAACGAAGCTCTTCAATTCCGCATCTGGAAAAAAGCAACCGGAAAAGAAGAACCTGTTGCCGGTGTGACGTGGAAAGAAGGTTCCGGCTCCGGCAGGTACGAAGTCAATGCCGTCAGCACAATCGAGAAAATCTCCGCATCGTCAAGCGTGGAAATTCCAACTTCAACGTCGTTGCTTCCGAACTACCCGAATCCGTTCAACCCAACTACCACCATTGGTTTTGGTATCCCGACGAAGCAACATGTGCGGCTGAGTGTGTATAACATTCTCGGACAAGTTGTCGCGGAATTAGTGAATCAGGAACTCGACGCAGGGAACCATCGAATTGTATTTCATTCACAGAACTATCCATCCGGCGTCTATTATTATCGTCTTGAAACGGATACGCAGTCAATGGTTCAACGAATGTTGCTTGTCAAGTAAATCCACCACACAGAGGAGGTCACGCTGTGGACCTCCTCATGTGTGTTTGTTATTCTTACTAAAACTCTTTCAGAACGAGGGGCAAAACTATGAAGTCATTAATTATCTTTCTCCTTTTCTTTGTGTTCATGGTGCAAAGCTCATACGGTCAACCCACACTACCATGGGCATTTACAAATACTGGAATAAACCATACAGTGATTATTCCTACGAGTGCAAATCCTTCAATCAATGGAATCCCGTTAACTAACGGTGACTATGTTGGAGTCTTTTATGATTCGAGTGGAGCGCTCGTCTGCGCAGGCTATGTCCTTTGGACTGGCACGTCAAACACCGCTGTCTCGGCATTTGGCGATGACCCAACCACCTCGGGTCGAAAAGACGGGTTAGGCAACTTTGAGATATTCAAATGGAAAATTTGGCGACATGCCGACGGCGCGATTTATGATGCTACCGCCACGTATTCTCCCCCCGACGGATTCATTATCTCCGACACGAGCAGGTTTGTTGTCAACGGTGTTAGCAAACTCTCGTCACTGAAGGGCACGATTTGCATCGATGGAGACATGTCTGAGTCTTTGTATGGAGTGATTGCAACAAAACAAAACTCGAATTCCGGCTTCGGTTCAGCCATTGATGTTAGCAAGATTGTGATGTATGCGAATGCACGCGACAGTGTGCTTTATGTCAGCATTCAAGGAAAGCTCGATGTCACCAACAGCAATGCCATTGGTGTGTGGCTAAACCTTAGGGGAAGTGGTACGCCAGTGGGCAAGGCAGCGGGCATGCCGTTGGGGATACTCAACCCCGGCGGTAGTTATATCGGTGGCGGTAACAATCCTTCGAATGTGAATTTCGCGGCAGACTTCGAGGTAGATTATCTCTTTGCATTCAATCCAGGCGGTGGAACAAGCGCCGTGTCCTTTGATGCAGCAAAGCAGATTGGAACCGCTGCCCTGGAATACCAAGGCTCGTGTAATCAAACAGGACAGTACAGTACCAACGGCAACGCCTCGGGATCCGTGTTTCAGAAGTACAATATCGCTTTTGCATTTAACAACAGTGGCGGAGCGAATAAAGGACTGGAACTCCGGATTCCCTTCAGGTCGGTGGGTGTCGATGGACAAGACAGTGTCGAGGTCTTTGCTTTTGTCGTTAGTGGAGATGCTTTCTTTTCGGATGTCACCGTACCGGGCAATACCCCAGCTTTCTCTACACCAGATAATCCTATGACTAATCTGGGCTACAATCCTAACTTCAACACGCTCAACGGAGCCCCATACCACTCGGCTCCACCGGCACAACTACCTGTACAGTTGGGGTCTTTCTCTGGTCATGTTACTAGTGGAAATATTGTTAGACTCTTCTGGACTACCATTTCCGAGATTAACAACTACGGCTTCGAGGTTCAAAAATCGCAAGAAGCAGCAGCCAATTTTCAAACTATTCTGAATAGCTTCATCCCCGGTCACGGTACAACGAACGAGCCGCAGCAGTATTCATACATCGATCAAACCGCAACAAGCGGTCGATGGTATTATCGGTTGAAACAAATTGATTTGGATGGTACTGAGCATTTCAGCGAACCAATTATCGTAGTCAGCCCGACGAGCGTCAAAGAGCGTGAAATGCCAACTGCATATGGGCTCGATCAAAACTACCCCAACCCGTTTAACCCGACAACAACAATTGAATTTGCCTTGCCGAAAGAATCACACGTCAAATTAGAAGTGTACAACGTGCTGGGTCAACGCGTCGCAACGCTGGTGAATGAAGTTAGACCGGTTGGATACTACGCAGAACGCTTCAATGCATCCGGGCTGGCAAGCGGTTTCTATATTTATCGAATAAGTGCCGGAGACTTTGTGAAGGTGCGAAAGCTCGTCCTGATGAAATAATCTGCTGAGCCGGAGGTTGTCGATGCGTTTATCAAATTACAACATCAACAGTTTCGATTGCTTCTGCGTCGTGTATATCGTTGCTCTCTTGCTGTTTGGGTTTCAATAGAAAGAGATTTTTGTATTCAGCCTTCGGCCAAAGCCCATCGCGCAACATCGCGGTGGGCTTTTGTGTTTGCATTTCGTTCAGCCGGTTCGTAGGTTTACAACGGATTCACAACGTAAAGGAACCAACGCATGTCGCAACTGACGATTGACATTCCCTCAGACGTAAAAGAAATCATGGACCGCTACCCGGAAATCAACTGGTCGGTCATCGCAGAGCATTCGCTGCAGGAATATGCGCGAAAACTCGCCCTCGCAGATACGCTAACCGACAAAAGCGAATTCACGGAAGAAGACGCGATGGAACTTGATAAGCGCATCAAAGCCGGGCTTGCAAAGCGGTATGCAGCTCATCGTTGATACTAATATTCTCGCGTCGGCGCTGATTCGCAACGCAAACACACGACGCATTCTCCTTAGTCCTTCACTCAAGCTGTTTCTTCCCGAATATTCTCTGGATGAACTCAGAGCGAATTGGGACTTCATTATTCGTAAATCAAAACTCTCCCCGGCGGAACTTGAAGAGTTGCTTCTCGTCCTCCTCAGGAACATCATTGTTGTGACCGAACCATCATACACGGACTTCATCCCGTTGGCGATTGAAGCAATGACCGCGATTGATGTTGAAGACGCTCCATTCATTGCTCTCGCGCTTTCATTTCACAACGATGGCATCTGGTCGAACGATAAAGACCTCGAACGCCAATCGATTGTGCGCGTCTGGAAAACTGAAGAACTACTAAAGCTTATGGGAGAAGGAAAAATCCGTTGATGAACAGTCTACGCCTTAATCTCTCATCCTCAATTACTCATTTCAATTCTCTCATCACCGTTTTTTTCCTTTTCACTTTTACCTTTTTCCTTCCCTCTTGTTCAAAGCAAGAACAAAAACCCACCGACCTTGTCACCTTTCCTCTCAAGGGTGAAGTTGTCGAAATCGATACGGCAAAAAACAAAATCGTTGTTGCCCATGAAGAGATTCCGAATTACATGATGGCAATGACCATGCCGTTCAAGGTGAAGGATAGAGGATTGCTGCGTGGGGTTCAGGTCGGTGATTCAATCAACGGAACGCTTGCCGTGTCGCGAACGGAAAGCTGGCTGGCGGCGATTACAGTGGCTGGCAAAGGTGAAGCTCCGGATCCGAATCTGGTCGCAGGTGCGATAACAGCCCGCATGTTCAAGCCCGGCGATACCCTGCCGGATGATGCGTTGTTGAATCAAGATGCGAAGCAGGTTCGCTTCAAAGACTTCAGGGGTAAAGCAGTTGCCGTTACGTTCATCTACACTCGCTGTCCTCTGCCGGACTATTGTATCCTCATGAGCAACCAGTTTGCCCGGCTGCAAAGAAGTCTTGCACAAAATAAATCCATTGCCGGCAAATGGCATCTTGTTACGATCAGCTTCGACCCGAAGTTCGACACGCCAAAGGTGATGAAGGAGTATGGAAAAAGCTACAATGCTGATTTCTCTACGTGGGATTTTCTCACCGACCCGGACACAACCGGTAGAGCAATTATGAAACTTGCCGATGGACTCGGCCTGACATACGAAAACGATGAAGGCGGATTGATCGCTCACAATCTGAGAACAATCGTGTTGGATCAGAACGGAAAGATTGTGAACGTGATAAACGGAAATGAGTGGACCGCGGAAGAAGTTAGGGGGGAAATGAAGAAACACATTCGCTAATTCTTTGACTACGCCAGCATAGCATTGATCGGTTGCAGCGTTCGGTTGAACGGATTGAGAGTTAGCCCCAGAATTTCCAAGGTAACAGCGCCAAGCAGCGGTTCGTCGCCTGCAATGCCAAGAATAACCGGCGTATGACCTTGACCTTGCGGCAGAGAAATGAAGCACTCAGAAATATCGCGTACGACTTTGGTCCCATCGGCAAGCGTAAAGGTCATGGTTCTCGTCGGCGCAAGTTCGATTGATTTCCATTGGTGCTCACCCAACAATGTGTACGTAACTCCGCTGTCAACAAGAAAATTCACTGTCGCTTTCTTCCCTTTCGGACCCGTAACAACTCCTTCAATAAAAGTAAGACCCATTGAACACCTCCTCATATGCTGAGAACAATGTACTTCTCAACAGATTCAATCGCAACTTCACTCAACTACAAATATCTTGTACGCCTTCGGCTCCAACGCAACAACAATCTGCTCTTTCGTTTCTGTTGAGACTTCCACAACCTGCCCGTCAAACAATTCTTTCAAACTCACCTTCCCCAAGCCTCCGAAGACTTTCGCCATGGGTACGTTCACGCCCGTGAACCGGGGCTCATCCGAAAAATTCAGGACGACGATTATTTTATCTTTGCCGGCAACTCTTGCGAACGCGTATACGTCCTTGTCGTATTGCGTTGTCAGCCGGATCATCTCTCCGCGTGCAAGCGCAGTATTTGTTTTTCTGAGATGGAAAAGCTTTTTGTACACTTCTCCGACTTCTCTGGATCGAGTCCAATCGACTTCAACTTTTTCAAACAACTCAAGCTTCTTGTCGTTTGCAACTTCCTCGCCGGTGTAGATCATCGGCACGCCGGGGATTGTGTTCACGAGAACCGTTGCGAGTTTCAACCCATCCAACCCGAGCCGGGTTACTGCCGGAGATTCCCACGCGTTCTTGTCGTGGTTCGTTGTGAAACGCATGCGCAACGACCCCGCCGGGAATTGCAAATGTTCATTCCTGAAGATCTCATCGAGCAGCGACACGGGGCGTTTCCCTTTCAGCAGCACATCCAGCACGTCGTAGATATTCCATGAGTATGTAAGATCGAACGCTTTTGCGTGATGTTCGGGAATCGAACCCTCACTCAGCATCATTACCGGTTTGATCTTATTCAGTTCCTTGCGAGCACCGTTCCAGAAATCCGTTGGCACCATCTCGGCAACGTCGCAGCGGAATCCGTCAATGCCGACATCCTTTACCCACCACTTCATCATGTCTTTCATGTATGTTCGCAGGCCGGGTTGGGAAAAATCAAGATCAGCAACGTCTGTCCAATCCTCGTTCGGCGGGATAATCTTCCCCTTCGCATCCTTCGTAAACCATTCGGGATGCTCGTTGATGAGTTTGCTGTCCCACGACGTATGATTCGCGACTAAATCGATGATGAGCTTCAAGCCGTTCTTGTGAACAGTTGCGAGAAGTTTTTTGAAGTCCTTCATCGTCCCGAACTCGGGATTGATCCCGTAATAATCCTGCACGGCATACGGTGAGCCGAGTGTTCCCTTTCTGTTCTTCACTCCAACCGGATGAATCGGCATCAGCCACAGGACGGTAACGCCAAGTTCTTTCAATTCGGGAATTCGTTTTTCAAGTCCGGCAAAGTTTCCTTCCTTAGAGAATGACCGGAGATACACAGAGTAGATGCATGCATCCCGAACCCACGAGGCACTCTTCACAGCGGGAGTTCCGTAATACACGCTCTTCAAGAGTTCGTCTAGGTGTTTTGTTTCGATGAGAGTTATTGGTTTGTAGATTCCTCCGCCACCCGCATAGTCCTTCACAAGCACAACGATGAGATTCTCGCCGGCTCGCAATGCGCTGCTTGCATCAACTGTAAACGGATCGCTGTAGCCGGTGTGGCTGCCGACCTCGACGCCGTTTACCCAAACAACGGCATCGTCATCAACTCCCGCGAAGTGAAGACTCATCGGCGCATAAAGTTTTTCAACCATCACTGTTCGTGCGAACCACCCCCACCCGTCGTAGTTCGCGAGGCCGGGATAGCCTTCCCAGAATTTTGGGGTCTGCACTTTCTGCCAGTTTACGCGTTCAACAGATTCTGAAAACCATTTTTGATCGATGCCGGTTTTAGTGCTGTCGACTTTGAATTGCCATTCGCCGTCGAGGGAGATACGTTGGGCCGATGCTAATGAGATCATACTGATAGCCATGGATAGAAGGAGAGTTGATTTCATGTTAGGGTTATTTGTTTGATGAGAGATAGAAATCTGGCCGAAAACTCCATAACGAAAAGATCACCACGGAGTACCCAGAGGTTGCAGAGAACCCAGAGAGAAATTTCTTGAGATATTGGGTTTGTTGTCTCTTCATTGGAGGTCTCTGCTTTCTCAGTTCTCTGTGGTGGTTTTCAACCAGAGTTACAGGGTTTGCATGACGCTAACCGATAGCGGGTCGTATAACGGATTTTAAGAATGAGATTAGACGCGGGCAACTCTACGTCTTGGATACTTTGATTTTGCACGAGGTGATGCTAATTTCTGCCATATCTCTTTCTTCTGTGTGGCAGACATTGAAGACATAAGCGTGAGAAGGATTGTAATCAGAAGAGTCTTCATAACTGTGAGATTATGTTGAGACGGGGTTCGATGGCTGAATAGAGCAAACCTCGAGAACTATCTTGAGAACTGTCCCGCTGCATGTTGAGCGGAGCGGCACGATATGCACCGAACTATTTTGACGTGATACTGCGAGGCGATTTCTTCCGCTTTCCATTTACACTACGATGTTGCTTCGATGTGAGCTTTTCCCATGTGCTTTTTTTCCACCACCACGCGTCGCTCAACGGATGATTGAATACTTTGCTGTGCGTGAGCATGAACTTAGCGTTGGCCCGCCAGACGGAATCCAAATCCCCTAAATCGCCATTTGACTCATGAATTCGGTCGCGCAAATACAACATGTAATCAAGTTCGTCGTCGTTCAGTTTGTCGCCAAGGAACCAATAGAAGTATTGCAGATACTGTTTGATGATTTTCTGAATTGATGCACTCATAGTCCCTTCCTTTTCGTCAATTGGGTTCTAACCCACTTTCCTTCCGCAACCCTTTTTTCAAGGAAAACACGCGCTTCCAAAACATACAGTGTCCGCACCGCATTACGTATTGAATCGACAATCAGAACGTCAGCTTGGTGCAGAAAAATTTTGGAGTTATCGTCAACATCTCGAAGCATGTCATCACAGTTCAAAATAATCTTCCTTAACAAGATAATGGAGGCGAGTGTGGGAATCAACACTTCATTCCCATTCATTCCCCCGGCCCAAAGAAAAACAACAACACCAAAAACACAAACACGCTCCATTGAATCCACTTCTTCACCCGCGGATCCATCTTACGAATCTTATCCCATCCAAGAGCGAGAGCAATCATCAGCGCAATCAACACGACGGTTGCTATCAGAGCTTCCTGATATCCGAATGAATGGTTGACGACTTTCCGGAAATTGAACGTGGCAAAGTTCCCGTAAATCCACAGCAGATGGACGGAATAGACAATGAGCGATTCACGCCCTACTAACGCAACGACTGATCCGGCCGAAACAGATTTCCATTTCTCATAAAAAAACATTCCGGCACACAAGAGCATCACCAATCCAAATCGAAGCAGGAAGAAACTCGGACTGAACATCCAGTAGTCATAGACAGGGTACACCGATGACGCGATTGGTTCGATGAGAAATGAGAGCACAACAATGAGTGGGGCGATCCAGACAACTTGTTTCATCATCCTCATCTCGTTGTACACCGCACCGGATGTGACGCCCGCGTCCTTCGCCCGCAAATAGAAATAACCAAATACTGCCCCGCCAAAAAGGAATGCAGTCCATGGGAACAACGGAAAGCCGGAGAAACTTTTCGCGTTCACATATCCTGCAAACACCCATGGGAGAGAATTCCATGCATCGAATCCCCACATGATCGGCGTGACGAAAGCGATCAACACAGCGAGAACCGCGAGTGTGTAGTACAATCGGCGTTCGTCCTTCAACACAAGAAGCAGTCCCTGAATAAAGAGCAAACTTACTCCGATGCACTGCAGAACATCCGCCTGAAAAAACATTTGCCACGCTTGTCCCGTGGTTTCATAAATGATCTGTTTGTAATTAAACTTCGGAATGTGGAGAAGATAGCCGATCATCACAACGAAGAGAAGTCTGCGCACATTCGCGTACAGCGGCGGACCTGCGGATACATAATCCCGTAATTTGCGCCGTGCCGTCACTGCATACGCCAATCCCGAAGCGAATAAAAACGATGGCGCAACAAGTCCGTTGATGAACTTTATCCACTGAAAAATGTCCCCGCCGACGGTTTCCGCAGTCAGGGTCGCGTTGAAGACGTGTGTCTCGATCATAATAAGCACAGCCCACCCGCGCAAGAGGTCAATGAACTCCACCCTCTTTGATTTAGATGATGGGGTTATGTCCCGTTCACTCATGATGACGAGATGGAATAATGAAAGAGTTGGACGAAAGAAGACCTGCGAAGCTTCCGCATCGGGAGAAACATCCGACGGCGATTACTACCAGGGACGAGTAAGGAAGCTATAGATTATTGTAGTTACGAGCCCGAACTGAATCAACCGGGCGGGGACAAAATATTTCGTCCGAAGAAAGTTCCATGTGTACGTCAACAACAGCATAGACGCCAGGACGAGGAGTCCGATAAGCACTGCTTGTTGCGCGGCGAGGGATTGACCGATGCGCTGCATCAGTCCATCATTGGCCGCCGAGCCGTAAACAATCAGAAGGTGAATCGGATAAATCAGCAAGGATGCCTGACCGAGCATGATTAGATTGCGTTCAACCAACGGCGGCATCCGGCGTACGTACGAGAACGCGACCGAGATGAGGGTAACAATTCCTATTCGAATTAAAAACCAGTCGGGACTCGCCTTCCAAAAATCGTGTGCCGGGTAAAACCGGATTGGCAGGAGGTCGAAATCAATTCCGACTGCGATGGTAACGGCTGCAGCAACGAGTAGGTTCGTTCTAAAGACCTCCTCGTTCCCGTTGCGTCTCGCCTCAAGATAAAAATGTCCGGCAACAACTCCGCTGAGAAGAAATGCAGCGAACGGGAAAAGTGGAAAGATGGAAAGCTGTGTCTGGTTGAAGTACGGCGAAAGCACAGGCGACACAAGCGGCGCAAAATCAATTTGCCAGATGAGCGGCGTCGCAAAAATAATAATCGCGTCGAGAACAAGAACGGCAATTGCGAATGTCCGCGGCGTGCGCGTCATGAACAGCAGGCCTTGCAGTATCAGCAACGATGCACCGACGCAATGCAAAACATCGGCCTGGAAGAACTGGGCAAACTCTTCCGGCCTTGTTGCCGTGAGAAGTTTTTCGAAAGAGAAGAACGGAAAATGCAGAGCGTACCCGATAACGAATAACAAACCAATCTTCATCAAACGCTTTGCCGCCGGCTTGCTGAAGGAACGAAATGCATCCCATTTTCTTTCTGTGGCGACGATATATGCGTAGCCGGAAACGAAAAGAAATATCGGCGCCGTGAACCCGCGGATTGCATCGTACAACCGGAACCCTTCGCTCGCACGTACCTCAACCGACAGAACGGAATCGATGCTATGCCCCATCACCATAAAGATGACGGCGAAGCCCCGCATGAAATCCAGAAACTGTATTCTCTCCGATGAATCTTTCATTACATTTACAACCCTTGCCCTAATAAAAAATCCCGCAATCTAAGACGGGATAGTGTGTGTCATGCAGAATTTTCCGGTTACTCTCCGATTTTCTCTTTTATAATCTGTTCCAACTCGTCCAGATCGACGGGTTTCGTAACATACGCTGCGCCCCCGATTTCTTTTCCGAATTTCTTCGCGTAGTAATCGTCAACCCCTGTTAGAAAAACAAATGGCAATGTTTTGAAGTCCGCTTGCTTCCGGACTTCCTGGAATAGCTCGAAGCCGTTCGTTCCGGGCATTATCAGATCCGACACCACGATACTTGGCTTCATCGAGCGAATGGCCGTCATAGCTTGTTCCGCATCGTCAGCCGACTCAACCCGAAACCCGCGGGCGGTCAAGCCCGCTTTCGTAGCGACCAGCAAACCGGGTTCATCATCTACAATAAGCACAAGCTTGTCTTTAAGCATTTTAGCACGCCTTCGGTTACATTTCGAATAAATAAACCCGAATTATCGACGAAATGCAATCGACTCAGGATGAAACGATTTTAACAGCCGGGCGGGATTGCGAGTTCGGCGCAACGTTCACCGCTGAGAACAGCGCCTTCAATCGTGGCGGGCAATCCGGTGTTCGTCCAATCGCCGGCAAGGAACAAATTCGGGATGGATGTTTGATGATTCGGGCGAAGCTTTTCAACTGCAGGCGTGCATGAAAATGATGCCCGCTTCTCGCGGATTACCACAGAATGAATTGGGATTGAAGGAACAGAATTGTACACGCTCCGCAAATCCCCGATAGCCAGCGTGACGAGTTCTTCGTTCGACATTTCCACACTATCGTACGCCGCGCTGATAACGCATGAAAGATGTGAGCGACCATCGTCATCTGTTTTTTTCTTGTTGAAAATCCACTGCACGCGCCTGCCAATCAAACCAACAAATTTATGTGACATGAAGTTTTTCTCAAACCATAAATGAATTGAAACGATTGGCGCACTCGGAGCAGATAGGAATTCCGGATTGATTGTCCCGCCGAGAAGAACGGATGTCGGAAGCAGGTCAGCCAACCGATAATGTGGAATTGCGAGAATAACGGATACGCATTCGATCGCGGTTCCGTCTTTTAATCGTACCGCAACGGCATTTTCTTTTTCGATTACGATCTCAACAACGTCTGCGTTCAACCGGACGATTCCGCCGGCGCGCTCGATAAACCGGAGAGCGTCATCAATGTAAAGTTCACTCAAACCTCCACGTGGCAGAGCGAGCGAAGAATTTTTCCATCCGTTGAGAAAGGCATGGCGGAGAGCATCCACGAAAACCTTCGCTGATGCAATCGCGATGTGTTCGTTCATGATTGAAATTGCAAGCGGCTCCCAGAACGAACGCTTTGCCTCTTCCGATTGGCCGACATTAATGAGCCACTCATCGATTGTGAGGTTGGTGAGATTCGCCGGCGGAAAACTCATGGAGATTCCCGCACGGAGGAGTTTCATTTTGTCGGAGAAGGAAAACAGATTTGTGGCGAGAATTCCGGAAACCAAATTCAACGGACTCGGAAGCTTGGGCACGCTGAACGTACAAAATCCTTTTGTGGGATGATGGAAATAAAGTGTTGGCGAGTCTTGCACGTCGAGGAGATGCTTCGTTCCAATCCGTTTCAAGAAGTCCATCGTCCGATCATATCCGGCGAGCAGAACGTGTTGTCCGTTATCGACAACATCCCCCGTCGTTGCATCAATGAACGAATAGGCTCGTCCACCGAGACGCTGCTTCTGTTCAAGCAGAAGAACCGGGTGGCTCGGCGCAAGCTTAACAGCCGCCGCGAGGCCACTCAATCCGCCACCGACAATAACAACAGGTTTTGTCATGCGAGCGCACAACAGATGTGAACTTCTCTTGGTAGAAAAAAGGAAGCAGCAGCGAGGGGCGAATCAAATAATGGAAAGTGCATGCCGTGGTTGACCGGGTTCATGCGCATATTGCAATTGGTGGCTCAGCCAGTAGCGGAACGCGATAAGAAGTTTCAACGGTTTCGGCAGCGAAATGCGTTGAGTAAACACATCATAGTTGGATCGCTCAATGCGTCGCAAGATATGAGCGTAAATGGACCACATGATGCGGGCCGCGAAGAAATAATGTTTGTCTTCGTCTTTCAAGGCGTTGCGCGCCAGATCGAAATACTCGCGGGCGCGGTCGCATTCGAAGCGCATCAGGTCCACGAAGTTTTGCGTGTACACGTTGCTCAGAATATCCTGCTCGGTAACGCCGAATCGATGCATATCCTCGAGCGGCAGATAAATGCGTCCCCGCTTCGCATCGTCTTTAACATCCCGCAGAATATTTGTCAGCTGCAGCGCAATACCGAGATTGATTGCATAACCCCGCGTCGATTCGTTTCTGAAACCGAAAATTTGCCGGCACATCAATCCGACCGACGACGCAACGAGATAACAATACGTCTTCAACTCGTCAAAATTCTGGTATCGTTGTTTAGAGAGATCCATTTCGACGCCGCGGATCAGTTCGTAGAAATGATCAACGGGGATGTTGAATCGCCGTGCGGTCGCTGCGAGCTGGTTGAGGAGAGGAAATGAAGACTGACCCCGAAGCGTACGTCCCAATTCCATCCGCCACTTGCGGAGGAGGACTACTTTTTTGGTCTCATCTCCCCCTTCGTCAACGATGTCGTCCGTGTAGCGGCAGAACGCATACACGGCGTGAATGGCTTCACGCTTATGCTTCGGCAGCAATGAGAACGAATAATAAAAACTCGTGTTGCTGTTCTTTGTTATGTCTTCCGCAATTTCGCTCATGGCTTCCGTTGTGACAATCCAGCGTTCAGCAAAATCAAAACCTTATCGATCATTGTAATCTTAGGCCGGCCGACAAGAACATTGTACTTTGCCTGTTCAATCTTCTCCAGAATCTTCATTCCGCCATTCCACGTCAACTTTAGCTCAAAGCGAAGTTCTGAAACCGCCTCGCTCAACAGTGGCTTGCCAGCCATGAACAGCTCTCGTGTCCGATCCACCTGAAATTTCAGCAAATCCGCGAACCGTTCATCGAATTGGAGAGCAAGGAGGTCGTTTTCAGTATACCCAAATCGACTCATATCTTCAAGGGGGATATAGATGCGGTCTTTCAGCCTGTCGATACTCACATCCTGCCAAAAATTTGCCAATTGCAGAGCTGTACATATGTTATCCGATAAAAAAAAGTGGCGTTCATCTAAATCATCAAACACAATCAAGACGAGCCGGCCCACGGGATTTGCAGAGTGCTTGCAGTACTCAAGCAACTCGTTGTATGTCTGATATCGTTGCTTCGTGACATCCTGGCGAAATGCTAGCAGGAGATCGGTAAATAATTGCTTCGGGATGTTCTTGCGCAATGCAACTTCGCGCAGCGCGATGAAGATCGGATGCGTCGCCTTGTCCTCGTAACATTCGTCCAGATGACGCTGCCATTCATCGAGCGCAGCAAGACGCTGCTCCGGAGTTTGGTTTCCCTCATCAGCGAAATCATCGGCGGTGCGCGCAAACGCGTAGATTGCTGCAATGTAGGGTCGAAGATGAGGGGGCAGAAAAAATGTTGCGACGGGGAAGTTCTCGTAATGCGTTCGTGCAATTTCTTCGCAATAACGAAAGGCTTTCTGAACAGCAAGAGAAGAATTCCGGGCAGACATTTAGTTATAGCGAAAGCTGTCGTCGACTTGCTCTTTTGTCGGAATGACGGGTGAACCCTGGTGATGAATCATCTTCCAAGTATTGTCTACCAATTCAAAAATATTTGTTGCGACAACAGCCCCGGTGCGAATTGCAGACTGGGCGGTGTACGTGATCTCTTCAACCAAAGTTACTATTCCGAGTGTCCCATGAATTTCCGCCTCAACATTGCGCAGCGAGATTTTCAATGCCGCGTTGGAAGAACAGATGCTTATCCAGCTTTGCTGAATCGACTCCCATCCTTCCAATAAGTGCCAGCCAGGATGAATGCACTTTACAGAACTGGAATGATTCCAGACCGAGGACAGAGTCTCAATGTCCGCATTTTCGAATGCCTCATAGAATCTTGCATTCTGGAGCAACAGCTTATCTTTCGGAGTCAGGCGAATCTTAGGGATGTTGGACTCCAAAAATATATTCATTCGAATACCGAATAGCAATCAACAGGACGCACCTGATTTCCGACATAGCGTCTCACGCTAAGCCGCAAAGAACGCCAAGATGGAACGAATACCGAAACATTTTTGTCTGATGGAGAATTCACCAGACAGGTGAATACTCATGATCGGAAAAAACCTATTTCAAACTTGCCTTTTGCGACTTTGCGTCCTTGCGTGAAATTTCTACATCGGATTTAAGGACGCATGACAAATCCTCTTTTTAAAACAGAAATAGCCGAAAGCCTTCAGGTTGCTCTTTAATTGCAATAGCCGTATATTTTTTTACTTCTCTGCATAAAAGAGAGCAAATGGCGGGATAGCTCAGCCGGTTAGAGCGTCGGAATCATAATCCGTAGGTCGGGGGTTCAAATCCCTCTCCCGCTACTTATTGTCTAATCGGAAATTACGCCTTCATGTTCTCGTCAAGAGCATTTCTCACCAGGTTTCACGAATTCTGTTTGCACGAGCGGCTAATTGACGAGCGCGACAGGATTATCGCAGCCGTCAGTGGGGGCATCGACTCGACAGTGCTTTTAGACTTGCTGGCGAAGGACAAAGAGGGGTTTGGGCTGACTGTGGTTGTTGCGCATTTTAATTTTCAGATGCGCGGCGAAGAATCCGATGAGGATGAACA
Organism: Bacteroidota bacterium; assembly: GCA_038247945.1. Taxonomy (GTDB): domain Bacteria; phylum Bacteroidota; class Ignavibacteria; order UBA10030; family UBA6906; genus CAADGV01. The sequence goes on from JBBRUI010000018.1 coordinate 16,028, forward strand.
GTTTGTTGCGCAACGGGCACGACATTACGGGTTTGAGTTCTATGTGGAGCGTGCAGATACCAATGATTATGCCCAGCAGCATAAAATCGGCGTACAGGAAGCTGCCCGCAATCTGCGGTATGAGTTCTTTGACAAACTACTTTTGTCCAGCGGATTTGACAAGATTGCAACCGCCCATAATGCCGACGACAACGCGGAAACAATTATGCTGAACATGTTCCGCGGTGCGGGCGTTGCCGGGCTTTCAGGCATTCCTGTATACCGGCCCGACAGACGGATTATCAGGCCATTATTGTTTGCAGAGCGAAAGGAGATCAAAGGATACGCCGCTCAGGAAAGATTGGCGTTTCGGGTTGACTCCTCAAACGCAACCGACCATTACACTCGGAATTTTCTCAGGAACAAGATTCTGCCTCTTGTGAAAGAGAAGATCAACCCTGATGTTATCTCGACTGTTAACCGCTCGGCGGAATTGTTCAGGGAACTTGAGGGATTTTTACGGTATACCGCGAGACAAAATTATGAGCAAGCCGTTACACGGGATAACAATGTGGAATTATTATTGTCCATCCCACGATTGCGAAGCAATCCAAAACTCATTCAACAGTACATCCTCATGCTCGCGGCGCAACAGTTTGCAAATCGCTCACTCGACCATTGTGACGTTACACGGATTCTGGGATTGATGGAAGGACTGACAGGTTCACAGGTTTCGATCGGCAAGGACCATGTGGTTTTTCGCGACCGCGACAATCTGGTTTTTAGAAAGGCTGAAGAGATTCCCCAGTTCCACTTTACCGTTCTGCCGAATAAGCGTTATCAATTTGAGCGCTTTTCATTTATTTCTGAGCTGGTGGAGCCGGCAGGAATCAAGGATAACGGGCGACAAGCAGAATTCATCGATGCGGACAAGGTTGCGGGGCAGGAATTGACTTTGCGCTCATGGAAGGAAGGCGATGCGTTTATTCCTCTCGGCATGAAGTCGATGAAGAAAGTCAGCGATTTTTTTGTTGATGAGAAAATCCCTATCTATGAAAAACCCCTCGTCCCGATCTTGGAAACAAAGTCCGGCGAAGTTGTCTGGGTGTGCGGCTATCGTATTGATGATCGGTTCAAAGTCACTGCCGAAACACGCAAGGTCATGAAGTTGGAATTTCTTAGCAAACTATAAGCGGATGCCAAAGAAACAAATAGCCGTGAACGGTGATACTTTTGTAGTCATGATCAGCGAGCGCCGGATCAAGGCACGCGTGAAAGCACTTGCCAGGAGGCTTAGCAAAGACTACAAAGAAACAGTTCCGGTATTCATCGGGGTGCTCAACGGCTCATTCATTTTTTTTGCGGATCTTGTCCGCGAGATATCGATTGACTGCGAGATTGATTTTCTAAAACTCTCGAGTTACGGCGATGCAAAGATCAGCTCGGGCAACGTCAAGCTTTTGAAAGATCTGAATTGTCAGGTGGAAGGGAGAGATATCATCATCGTAGAGGATGTAATTGATTCAGGGCTTTCCATGGAGTATATCAGGAACCTCATAACACAACAGAACCCAAAGTCCTTCCGGGTTGTTACGTTGTTGTACAAGAAGGACGCAGTGAAGTCAACAATGAAGATCGATTATATCGGATTTTCAATTCCCAAAGATTTCGTGATCGGGTATGGATTGGATTATGCACAACGCATGCGACATCTGAAATCCATATACCGGTTGAAACAAAACTGAATGTAAGAAGAAAAGAGGATTTCAAATGGACGAACAAAAGAAAACGGAGAACGGCAATCGCCGTGCAGGTCAGGGGGAGAAGCGGAGAGGCTTTCCGCGGCCCGGCAAGAAGCGGCCAGGACAATTTCGTCCCGATGACGATTTTAACTGGAATAAAGTATTGAAGGTGGTTTTAAGCTGGTCTGCCATCATCCTTCTTGTTTTTTTGGTGATGACGCTCTTCAAGCCCACAGAACCGACTGAAATCGAGGTGACATATACCGAGTACCACACCTACCTGGAAAACAAAGAAATTGCAAGCGCAAAGATCAAAAAATCCGAGCTGACCAATTATGATTTCCACGGTGAGTTGCGTGAATCCAAAAGCATCATCCGCAACGGAAAGAATATCTCCTTCAAGAACTTCTGGCTTACGCTTCCCATTCTCGACAGCGGCGTTATCCAGGAATGGAATGAGAAAGAATTGAAGTTCACCGTCGTTCGTGAAGACAATACATGGATCAACGGTCTGATCGGTTTATTGCCATGGGTCCTTCTGATCGCTGTCTGGTTTATTATCATGCGACGCATGCAGGGAGCCGGGCCAAAAGGTATATTCTCCTTTGGAAAGAGCCGCGCAAAAATGCTGAATGAAGGTTCTCCGAAAGTCACGTTCCTCGACGTTGCGGGTGCCGATGAGGCGAAGCAGGAACTGCAGGAGATTATCGAGTTCCTCAAAGAGCCGACAAAGTTCCAAAAGCTTGGCGGAAAAATTCCCCGCGGCGTTCTGTTGCTCGGCCCTCCGGGAACAGGCAAGACCCTGCTTGCACGAGCTGTTGCCGGAGAAGCGGGCGTTCCGTTCTTCTCAATTTCCGGTGCGGACTTCGTCGAAATGTTTGTCGGCGTTGGTGCAAGCCGTGTGCGCGATCTGTTTGAACAAGGGAAAAAAAATGCGCCGTGTATTATCTTCATCGATGAAATTGATGCAGTCGGGCGGCACCGCGGCGCAGGTCTTGGCGGCGGGCACGACGAGCGCGAGCAGACATTGAATCAGTTGCTCGTTGAAATGGATGGCTTCGAACAAAATAGCGGAGTGATTATCATTGCAGCAACAAACCGCCCCGATGTACTTGATCCTGCGTTGATGCGGCCAGGACGTTTCGACCGCCAAGTTGTTGTTGACAGGCCGGACGTTAAAGGACGTGAAGGAATTTTCCGTGTTCACACGAAGAACATTCCCCTTGCTGAGGACGTAAAACTTGACATCCTTGCCAAAGGTACGCCCGGACTAGCGGGCGCGGACCTTGCCAATCTCGTAAACGAAGCAGCGCTTCTTGCAGCGCGCCAGAATGACAAGGCAGTAAACATGCACCATTTCGAAGAGGCCAAAGACAAAGTCATGATGGGGATGGAACGGAAGAGCATGATCATCTCCGAGGCAGAAAAGAAAGTTACCTCCTATCATGAAATTGGACACGTGCTTGTTGCCCGCATGATTCCCGAAGCAGACCCTGTTCACAAGGTGACGATCATTCCACGCGGACGAGCGCTTGGCTTGACCACGTATCTTCCCATCGACGAAAAACATACGTACTCGAAAAAATATCTTGAGGCAATGATTTGTTACGCGCTCGGCGGACGTGCAGCCGAGAGAATTATTTTCGGCGAGCTGACCACCGGCGCCGGCAACGACATCGAACGATCGACCGACATTGCCCGGAAGATGGTGTGTGAGTGGGGGATGAGCGAAAAACTTGGGCCGCTGACTTACGGACAAAAAGAGGAAGAGATTTTTCTCGGGCGGCAAATTACGCGGCAGAAGAATTATAGCGAAGACACCGCAGTTTCTATTGATAAAGAAGTGAAGGGTATTGTTGACCGGGGCATGACCCGGGCAGAGCAAATATTGCGCGATAATATTGAAGTGCTTCACAAACTGTCATTGAACCTGCTGGAACGGGAAATTCTCGATGCTAACGAGATCGACACCATTATCCGGGGCGAGGAGTTGCCTCCGGTTGAAAAACGCGGCAACGGACACGCGGCGGCGGTCGAGTCTACCGATCTCAAAAAATGAATGAACTTCCGAATGTCGAGCAGAGTTACGGAGTCGAATTAGTCCGCAAGACGATTCACCTCTGCTCGCTTTCGATCCCCATCGTTTACTATTTTATCTCGAAGTCCACCGCGCTTCTTATTCTCGTTCCTCTCCTTCTTCTTTTCGGCATTCCCGATCTTCTGCGTCTGTATCACGCACCCACACGCAAGGCGTACGATAAATTCTTTGGCTGGCTGCTGCGCAAACATGAGCGCGATGAGCATGCGCGCAAACTGAACGGCGCGACGTACGTTCTTCTTTCGGCGTGTCTCTTTATCGTTCTCTTTCCGAAAATCATTTTCATCACTGCGTTTTCCATTTTCATTGTTTCCGACACGCTCGCAGCGCTTGTGGGGCGTCGATTTGGAAAGCATCCGCTCTTCAAGAAGAGTCTGGAGGGAACAGCAGCATTCTTTCTCAGCGCACTTGTTGTTATTGCCGTGGCACCCAAAGCGGAAGGCGTGATCGGTGAATACCTGATCGGTGCAGCCGCCGCATTTCTCGGAGCAATTGTCGAAGCTGCGTTCACGTTCATCGATGATAATCTTCTTATTCCGTTCAGCGTCGGGGTGACCATGTGGATATTGTACGCTGTCTTCTTGCCAACTGTAAATCTGTACATCCTTGATATCGTTCATTGATGCAGAATGTTAAACATATTTATCTTTCCGGAGGGATGGAGTACGCAGAGAATGAAGGCCGGGACTGGCGTCAGAGCCTGGAACAGTGGCTCGTAAAGGAGTTCGGGTGCTCGATCTTCAATCCCAACAGTGAAAGCGAACTTTTCTTCTCCAAACATTTCCCGTCTATCGATATCCGTTCGCTGAAGGGAACAAATGTAGTTGAGTATGCTGCGATTGTCGCACGGCTCGTGGAGATCGACTGCAAGGAAATTGCCGAGCGATCCGACCTGGTGATTTGCTACTGGGATGATTCCGCGCAGCGGGGAGCCGGAACAAAAGGCGAGCTGACAATCGCAAAGCATTTCGGCAAGCCGGTCTATATGGTTACCGCAATGCTTCACGCAGAAATTCCCGGGTGGGTTCTCGGTTGTACCACCTGCATCTTCGACTCCTTCGATGAGTTAAAGAAGTTCTTGTCGATGTAACTGTTGCTTCTCGTGCTATTTATTGCTATCAAGAGGAAGGGATCGGGTGTATGCCCGCTTTTTCTTCTCCTGAATCCGTTACCCCGCTAATTCAATACTTAACCTTATACTAAATGGAGCAGCTACCATGCGAACAGCCTACCGTTTTTTTACGATGGGATTCTTTGCAATAATTCTTTCTTTAAGTTCGGGTCTCATACAGGCACAGGATAACCCAAATCTCGACACACCTCCCATGCGATCTGAGTTTGGACCGATACTTACCCCAAAGGGCATTAAGGTTATTACCACGCCTGATGGGTTTGATAATTTTGATTTGGGCGTCACTGGTGCCGAGCCTCATATGTCGATGAACCCGCTCAACCCGCTCTGGACATTCTCTGCTTTCAATACGAACAGTGCCTTCCGGTCTACGAACGGAACCAGTTGGATAGCTTCTTCTCCCAACTTTGGAGTAACAGTAAACGGCGATCCGTTGACAGCCTATGATAGTCTTGGAAATCTTTACTACGAGTCGATGTTCGGCGGAGTCACGGGCTGCAAAGTAATCCGTTCAACCGATAACGGGGCGACATGGGGTCCTTCCGTGACTGCGGTTTCGGGCAATGATAAGAACTGGATGGCTTGCGATCAAACAATGGGGCCGTACGCAAACTACGTGTACACCGGCATGACCCCGGGAAATTTTGCGCGCAGCACTGACTTTGGAGCAACGTGGGTCACCACCCGGACTTTTAGTAACCAGACTTTCCCGGGCATGATGGTAGCAGTAGGGCCCGACGTCGTCGGAGGCAATAATATTTCGGGCGGCTGTGTGTATGTGGTCACCCATTCAGGATCAAATTCCGCTGGAGTTTATACTTTTCATAATTCAACGGACGGCGGGCTCACGTTTACACAGAAATCGTCAAACCAATTCCCCAACTACATTGGAACAGAAGTGAGCGGACGTTCAACTGTCTCGGCGATGCGGTGCCGCCCGTATCCGATGATCGCAGCAGATAATAGCTTCGGCCCGAACCGGGGCAGATTGTATCTGGTGTATGCTTCCAATAACCCGGCAGGTAACGGAAACAAGTCAGACATATTCCTCCGTTCCTCGACAGATCAGGGAACAACATGGTCAGCGTCCGTTGTTGTGAACGATGATCCAAGCTCGCAGAACAATTTTCAATTCCACCCGGCAATTTGGTGTGATAAAGAAACAGGCAGACTCTATATCAAATTTTATGATACCCGCCGCGTGCCCACGAGCGATAGTATGGACGTTTACGCCACGTACACCGATAACGGTGGCGTTACATTCGTACCGAACCAGCGGCTGACGAACAGGACATTCAGAATCAATTTCAATAATGCTGCAGCGCCTGCGTATAAAGGGGATTACGATGCTATTACTTCGAACCGATATGCTGCTATGGCTGTTTGGACGGACTTCCGCAATAATAATTATCTTGGCATGACATCGTACTTCCCCGATTACGCGATGCTTGCAAACGCGGCCCGCGACACGTTGAAATTCACCGACAGCACAACCGCAACCATCAAAGTACCGGCAGTAAAATTGTACACACAGAACGTAAAATTTTCCGTAACGGTTTCTCCGGCGGCGCCTTTTGTTTTTACTTGGCAGGGTCGTGACTCGCTCACCTCCTACCCGGACTCAGTAATACTGAAAATCAAAACCAACAACGTCGCGGAAGGCAATTATACTGTCACCGTAACAGGCCAGGGACCAAACGGAACTCCCGTCCACGTGAGAAACATTGCAATGCGTGTACAATATATTCCAAACACGGTGCGTGTTACACAGCCCAACGGCGGCGAGATTTGGGTTCAGGGACAAACAAAACAAATCAAGTGGACGAAAGGCGGCGACGTCAGTAATGTCCGCATCGAGTATTCGACGAATAACGGAAGCACGTGGACTACAGTGAACCCAAGTGTTCCTGCTGCAACCGGATTGCTCAACTGGACAGTACCTGCGACGCCGACAACACAAAACCGGGTTCGCATTGCATGGGTCGATAGTTTAACAACGATCCTCGATCAAAGCGATGCAGCATTCACCATCTCCGGTCCGACAGCGCTTATTGCAACAACACCCGACTCCTTGAAAGCGGTTCTGCAATACGGGAACAATACAACGTTTGATACATTGCGCATTTCAAATTCAGGGACAGTGACGTTGACCTGGTCAACCACGGGAACAACATGGGCAAACGCTTTTCCCGCGACCGGTACAGTTCCGGCGGATTCAACACGAGCGGCACCTGTTCGCTTCAACGCCAACGGATTGTTGGGAGGAACATATGGGGGGAACCTCACCATCACCAGCAATGATGCTTTCCGTCCTTCGGTTACAGTTCCGATGCGGCTTACGGTTGCCGGGATAGCGCAAATAGTGGTAACACCCCGCGACACGTTAAACTTCGGCGCGGTTCGTTTGGGCAGAACCGACACACTTGCCGTCAAGGTTCGCAACACCGGTACCGATACTCTGCGTGGAACCACGAACGTGAATCCTCCGGGAAGGTTCAGCACAATCACCCCGAATATCAAACTGGCTCCGAATGATTCCACTGTCGTGCGTGTTATCTTTACGCCGCTTGATTCAACGTCGAGCTACAGTTCTACGCTTCGCATACTCAACAACGATCCGGATCCGGCAGATGATACAGTGTTTGTTGCGTTGCGCGGCCGCGGGACAGGACTTACTTCGGTTCAGATTTCCTTGCTGGATGTAATTCCGGATCGGTTCTCGTTGGAGCAGAACTATCCGAATCCCTTCAATCCTTCGACCACCATCCGGTTCGGAATTCCTTCCGGAGTTTCAGCAGACGACGCTACAACGTTGAAAGTGTTTGATGTGGTGGGACGTGAAGTAGCGACACTTGTGAGTGAAAAACTTTCGGCGGGTGTGTACGCCGTTAAGTTTGAGACGGGTGGACTTGCAAGCGGTATTTACTTATACCGGCTGACCGCAGGAAAGTTTGTTGAGACGAAGAGGATGCTCCTTTTGAAATAAGGGCCACAAAGGAAGAATCCCGCCCGCTGTTTGGCGGGACTCAAGTAATGCTAAGATAGCGAAGGAGTCCCGCCGCTTTTTTGGCGGGGATGTTGACAAAACAATTCTTGCGTGCTGCAAATGCAAAACGCCTCCCGAGAAATTCGGGAGGCGTTTTTTTTGACCTTGTTACTTCACAACTCCATCACTCCAACACCACCGCAGTCCCGCTCGCACTTACCATCAACATGCTGCCGTTCGATCCGATTGTTTCATAATCGAGGTCCACACCAATTACGGCATTGCCGCCCATCATCTGCGCTTGCTGCGTCATTTCCGCCAGAGCGATGTCCTTTGCTTTACGCAGTTCTTCTTCGTAGGCTGCCGAGCGTCCACCGACGATATCCCGAATGCCCGCGAAGAAATCCTTGAATATGTTCGCGCCAAGAATCGCTTCGCCGCTAACGATGCCGATATAGCGGGTGATCTTCTTTCCTTCAACTGTATTCGTTGTAATGACCAACATGGAAGTCTCCTTTCTTTCTATGCTGACTTCTTTTTGAACAATCCGTAGATGAGAAGACTAAGAATCGCGCCAACAGTCGACCCGATGAATCTCGCACCTTCTCCCTCATGGTACCATCCCAGCGCTTGTCCGAGATACGTTGCAATGACTGACCCTGCAATGCCGAGCAGGATCGTCATAATCCACCCTCCGCCCTGCTTGCCGGGTATAATCAACTTTGCAAGCGCCCCTGCAATAAGTCCGATGAAAATCATTCCGAGGATTGCCATACTGTTCTCCTTTTTTGATGAATAGATAAAATAGCCGACGCCGCAACCATCAAATTACTAAAAGAGCAAACTACTGACTGAATCTGTCGAGGAAAGCCTTTTCAGTTTCCGTGAGAATACCGACTCCCGAAGCCTCAAGCTTTTGTATGATACGGTCGAACTCGTCACGGTTCACTTCGTGGAGACGTTCACGACGAATCGCCTTCCACTTCTGTATGTCACCGGAGCGAGCGATCGGCTCGACAATTTTCGCTTGTACCATTTGAAGGCCGCGATGTCGCAACAGCCGCAAGTAGGCGAAGCCTCCCACAAATCCGCCGAGATGAGCAAAGTGTGCAATCCCGTCGCTCACCGGGCCGAAACCCCCGAAGAGCGAAAGCACTGTCATGATAATGACCATGATGCGGACTTCAACCGGCAAGACGCCCCAGATATACACTTTGTCCCGCGGCCAGAAATACGCGTAGCCAAGCATGACGCCAAAGACTGCACCCGAAGCTCCGATAATTGGTGAGAGAGGATTGAACAGAAGATGAAGCAGCGCGCCCATCAACCCGCTGACGAAGTACAACCCAAGAAAATGTTTGCTGCCGAGTTCAGCCTCCAGTCGCGGCCCGAAGAAAAACAATCCGAGCATGTTGAAGAGAACATGGCTGAACCCTCCCGTATCGTGGACGAACATATACGTTACAATGGTCCACGGCCGATTGAAGAACTCAAGCGGCACGAACGCGAGAAACTGCGCAAATGTCGGACGCAGAAGCGTTAAAACATAAACGCCGATGTTGACAATGATAAGGCGAAAAGCCCAGGATGATAACATGTTAGGATAAAATGAAAAATGATAAAATGACCCTTCGACTCGCTGAAGAACGCCTGTCTACCGTCAGGCAGGCTCGCTCACCCTTCGACTCGCTGAAGAAACGCTCGCTCAGGGTGACGATGTTTTTTTGACCACCCACGCCCGCGTCATCCTGAGCGACCGACTTCCGCGCTATATCGAGAAGAGGGAGTCGAAGGATGTTCTGCGTCTCGCTGATTCTGGTTGCACCCTTCGACTCACTGAAGAAACGCTCGCTCAGTGACGATGTTTTTTTGACCACCCACGCCCGCGTCATCCTGAGCGACCGACTTCCGCGCTATATCGAGCCGAGGGAGTCGAAGGATGAACAGTGCACGACTCCACCCATTCACCATGTCGAGTGTCGCTAAGTCGTACCGGCGATAGTCGATTTTTTCTTTGTGTATGTCGAACGAGACAGGTTGTGCAACATTTCGAAATCGCCGCGCATCAAAGCTTCTTTCTTGGCTCTCGTCCATTTCTTCAGCTTTCTCTCGGCTTCAATTGCACCTCGTATGTCACCAAATTGTTGAGACCAAAGTAGTTTTACGGGACGTCGGGAAGATGTATAACCGTCAAACATTCCCGCGTTATGTTGGCCGATACGTTGATCGAGATTCGTAGTCGCTCCCGTATAATACGAGCCGTCTGAACACTCAACAATATAAACCCACGATGATTGCATTGTGTTGCTTAGATTGCTATGGTCACCCTTCGACTCGCTGAAGAAACGCTCGTTCACCCTTCGACTCGCTGAAGAAACGCTCGTTCACCCTTCGACTCGCTGAAGAAACGCTCGCTCAGGGTGAAGGTTTTGTTTCTTGACCACACGCAACCCCGAAGGATTATTCATGACTTCAATGGTTCGTAGAAACTTATCTTTCAAGCGGAAGTCCACGGTCGTATCAAGAACTGCAAGACCGCGCTTGAGCAGGTGTGCATTGAGAAATGTTTTGTTCTTCAAGTACACGTATGCGAGCACATTATTATGCTCATCGTGCTTAACTGCATCGTACCTCAAAAACACCTGTGTCCCTTTTGTTATTTGCCTCAGGAAATCAATTGCTCTCTGTTCATTTTCCTCAAGACATTTCACTCCAAGCAATCGCACTTGAATACCGTTATTCAATTCAATGATCTCGGATGAAATCACTCCTTTCACGGAATAAAACTCCTCTCTACGCAATTCCTTCCCCGACACTTTTGAGCCATAATTCAGCTTTCCTGGATCAATTTTCTTATCAAAACGAACTTTGTCTTTAAAGATATACGGTAATCGCTCAATTTCTCTGCTAAAATTGGATGGTCCGGGTTTCTTTACTTTAATCTCAAAATCTGCATTGTCTGCAAACAACTCTTTTGAATTGATGCCCAACTTTTTCTCGATTATCGGAAGAAATCCGGAATTGATTTCATAACCGATTGAATTACGTGCAAGGTTCTTCGCTGCGAGTGAGGTTGTCCCGCTTCCGAGGAATGGATCGAGAACAGTGTCGCCGACAAAAGTGAACATGCGGGTGAGACGTCGGGGCAGTTCTTCAGGGAACATGGCAAGGTGTTTATCCTGTCGTTCACCGCCAAA
>JBBRUI010000019.1:0-27106 GCA_038247945.1 Bacteroidota bacterium
ACCTATTTTGTAGATCTGAAAGAGGCGAAGAACGGAAACAAGTATCTCTCCATCTCGGAGACGAAAGTGGATGGCGAGGAGCGCAAACGCAGCACCGTCCGTTTCTTCGGCGAGACGATTGACCAATTGAAGAAGGCAATCGATGAAGCATCCGAGGCGGCTGCAAAAGCATAAGCACAACGGCCATAACGTAAGCAAAGGGCAACTTCAGCAAATGGGGTTGCCCTTCGTTGTTTGATTACAATTGCTGCGAGTCGTATATTGTAGTGTAAACTTGTAAAACTAACAGCAACGAAGGGAGTTTCTATCGGGTATGGAACATCTCACAAAAGAAACATTTCTAAAAAAAGTGTTCGATTATGAAAACAATACGGAATGGAAATACGAAGGCGAGCTTCCGGCAATCATAGATTTTTACGCCGATTGGTGCGGCCCTTGCAAAATGGTTGCGCCCATTCTTGAAGACCTTTCAAAGGAATACGAAGGGAAGATCAGCATTTATAAAGTCGACACGGAGAAAGAGCAAGAGCTTGCATCGGTATTCGGAATTCGAAGTATCCCATCGATACTTTTTATCCCGAAGGAAGGAAAGCCGCAGATGGCGGCAGGCGCAATGCCGAGAGAAGGCTTTGTCGAAGCGATCAATACGCTGTTGCTTCTTCCGGTCGTTTCGCAGAATTGAATTCGAAATAACTCTGTTGAGAATCCACAGGAAAAGAATTTAACCATGGGGAGATCACACGGAAATTCTTGAGAAAACCCAACAACAAATTTATCTCCGTGACCTCTATTATCTCTGAGCTCTCTGTGGTTAAATATTTTTCTCGCAATGATTCTTCAAGGTACTTTTTGGACAACCCCGTCCTCGGTAGGCACACAAAATAATAAGGAGCAGTATGGAAGAAAACATGATACACGAGCGGGTTATCTCCGCTGAAGAAGCTGAAGAATTACAGCGCGCATTCCTCGTGAAGGTGTACGGGTGGATGATGGCGGGTTTGTTGGTTACCGGAGTGATGAGTCTCGTAACCATCAGTACGCCGGGCTTGCTTGAATTACTTTTTTCGAGCAGGTGGACAGTGATTGGTTTGTTCGTCGTGCAGATCGGGCTGGTTGGGTGGTTATCTGTTCGGATTGAGAAGATGACGGCAGCAACCGCGACGATGGTGTTCGTCGGATATGCGGCACTGACCGGGTTAACTCTCTCGGCGATATTTTTGATCTACACTGCTGAATCATTGGCGAGTACGTTCTTCATCACCGCCGGAACATTTGGTGCGATGAGCGTGTACGGTTACGTAACCAAGCGCGACCTGACAGGTTTCGGCAGTTTCCTGATGATGGGATTGATCGGGCTGATCATTGCTTCGGTTGTGAATATTTTTCTTGAGAGTTCGATGCTGTACTGGATTTCGACGTACATCGGGATCTTTATTTTCGTCGGACTCACAGCATACGACACACAGAAAATAAAGAACATGAGCAGCGTTGCGTTGATGGGAGCCGAAGTCGAACAAAAAGGCGCCATCATGGGTGCGCTACGGTTGTATCTGGACTTCATCAATCTGTTTCTTCTCCTGCTGCGTGTAACCGGCAGCAGAAAATAATTAGCGTGTTTATCAAACATTGTCATGCGAGCCGACCCGGCAATGGTCGGCTCTGCTTTTTTCCCGTCAACCAATATGATTGAAACCCTCGTCGTCGTTTCGACAGTTATTCTCGGCTTCGTTCTGATTCTCCTGTTGATTCTGTTGTTCCGCAACTCAAAGAGTGAGGCGTACACAAGTTTGGAAAAGGAGTTAGCGCTTCTTCAGGAAAATGCCGCCCGCCTCGAACGATCATTGCGTGAAGAGCTTGTCCGCCAACGCGAAGAAGCAGGGTATGCATCACTGCAGGATCGTCAGGAACTCGGCAGCTCACTCGCAACATTTTCAGATGGCTTGCGGGGACAGATGACGGACATTGCATCTTTGCAAAAGAACCAGCTTGAGATTTTTTCCGGTCAGCTCGTTTCATCGGCTCAAATGACAGAGCAACGCCTTGACCGGATGCGGGAGACAGTTGAAGGCAGATTGAAATCCCTGCAGGATGAAAACAGCAAGAAGCTGGACCAGATGCGCGCAACAGTCGATGAAAAATTGCACGCAACGCTCGAACAGCGTTTGGGCGAATCATTCAAACTTGTGAGCGAACGGCTTGAGCTTGTGCATAAAGGTCTGGGTGAGATGCAAACACTCGCCTCGGGAGTCGGCGATTTAAAAAGAGTTCTTACAAACGTGAAGATGCGCGGCACGTGGGGAGAAATCCAGCTTGGCAATCTTCTCGATCAGGTTCTTGCGCCTGACCAATTCCTGAAAAACGTTGCCACGAAGCTGGGCAGCAACGACCGTGTTGACTTCGCGATAAAGCTTCCGGCAAACGAACGGACCGGCGAACCGGTGTGGCTTCCGCTCGATGCGAAATTTCCGCAGGAAGATTATCAGCGGCTCATAGAAGCTTCAGAGCAGGGCAACCTGCTGCTGGTTGAGGAAGCGGGGAAAATGCTCGAAGCCCGAATCAAAGGCGAAGCGAAGAGGATCAAAGAAAAATACATCGACCCGCCGCGCACAACTGATTTTGCGATCATGTTCCTGCCAACTGAAGGGCTGTATGCGGAAGTTACACGCCGTCCCGGACTGATGGAGATGTTGCAACGCGAATGCCGCGTTACCATTGCCGGGCCGAATACACTCGCAGCATTCCTCAACAGCCTGCAAATGGGGTTCCGCACGCTGGTGATTGAGAAACGTTCGAGCGAAGTGTGGTCGCTGCTCGGCGCTGTGAAGACAGAGTTCGGCAGGTTCGGAGAAATCCTGGACAAGACGCAGAAGAAATTGCAGGAGGCGAGCAATACTATCGTGGATGCATCACGGCGTTCACGCGCAATTGAACAACGATTGAAAGACGTTCAACAAATGCCGCCGGGCGAGACGCCACCGTTGTTAGAAAGCCCGGATCCATCGGACGATGAATTGGAATTGAACTGACGTGACGATGTTCTTCAGTTCCGGATGGCTTGCTTCCGTCGCTCAATGCGTTCCTGCAGCGAATTGATGAAATACAAAAAGCTCGGCATCGGAATCGACTTATCCAACTTAAAGTCCGTGGCCGGGTTCTCAACATCCACAACATCCCGCAATTCCCGATAACCGGAATTCCAAACAAAGAAAAGATTTTTGAACTTCTCGTCCGAGCGGATGTGCTTGTACAAATTCATCCCGTTCATTTTCGGCATTGATATATCGCAGATAACGAGATCGACGGGATCGTGTTGAAGGCTTTCAAGCGCGGCTTCTCCGTCGGGCGCTGTTACAGTATTGAACGAATGAAGCCTCAACACTTCCGCCATCAGGTTGGTATATACGGGGTCGTTGTCGACGAGCATTATTTTTATCATCTACGGATTCCATGAAATGGAGTGTCTTAGACGGGGAGTCTACGATCGAAACTCAAGCAACTTCAATACCACGAAAACGACTGCTCAGAATTGCATAGCAACCTCGCATTTACGTATGAGATGACAGAGCTATCCATGTTGATTCTTCAATCCTTGCACATATCGTTGGTTGTTTTTTCTTCCTCCGGCACACTGTGCTTCAATGACAATTTCATGGCAGTTCATCGATGAACAGTTATGTCTGCATGTAGGCGCTGATATCCATGGTTAGCACCCAAGTATTAACTTGCCTTTGATACGCGTTCACGGTACAATCTATCGGCGCATGCAGGCAAGATTTTTATCGAGCAGAATCCTTTTTTTGTCCGATCTTGGGTTCATGATACCTTTGTCGGTACGTCCATGCGCATCCAAACTTCCTTTCCTCTGACCTCATTTTTCCTGCCGCACGATTACACCCTATTATCAACTCTGACCCTGAGGACCCGATGAAAAAAACCTTAGCAGTGTTTTTCTTTGCTCTTGCTGTTCTTTTGCTCGGCGGACAATTCTCCGCGCCAATTCAACGCGCTTCATTGCAGCGTGAACTTGAGACGCTGAAGCAGCAAGGGCTTTCCTACAAGTTTCTCGACAACAAAACGATTGAGGTGAGCGAGGAACCGAGTGGACTCAGGCGCATTAAGACACTTAATGAGCCAAGCGAAGCAGAGATTCGCGCATGGGCGGCTGCCCGCAACGTGCCAATACTGGAGATCGACCCTACGACGATTGACACAAACAGGTTCACTGGATGGTTCAAGTATCGG
This sequence comes from Bacteroidota bacterium, assembly GCA_038247945.1. Lineage (GTDB taxonomy): Bacteria > Bacteroidota > Ignavibacteria > UBA10030 > UBA6906 > CAADGV01. The sequence continues at coordinate 4,243 of JBBRUI010000019.1, forward strand.
ACGACTTTGCCGCTTTCAAATGGTTTCGGCTCCCCTCTCATTGTTGGAGATATTGATCGCAACGGCAAACCTGAAGTGTATGGCATTTTCAAGAGCTACACCTCCGATTTCGAGAGCCATATTTATGAAGTTGACTCAAGCGGAATTCTCTCTTTGCTCTACAACTACGTTCCAAGGTTGGGACCTTCGAGACAATTTGTTAATGTAGATAATGACTCACTCGCTGAGATTGTTTTTGCATTTGGAATCTATGAATACGATTTCGAGCAGACGAGTCCGACTGCGCTACCGACCGCTTTCAAGTTACGTGTTGCGAGAGATTCGGTTTTTGGTTCAATCTTCACTGGCATTTTCATAGGCGACCTCGATAACAACGGTCTAACGGATTTCGTCAATACAGGTGGAATTCCAGATTCCGCCTCGGGCCAGCCATTGCGTAAAGTGTTTGTTAAAGAATTCGATTCAACACGGAACTCGTTTGCGACCATTTGGTCATCGCAATTCGATCAACCCTTAGGCAACTACGGCGGGTTCACGGCGGGCGATTTCGACGGGGATGGAAAACAAGAATTTCAATTCTCTGAGATTGCTGGCAAAGTGTATGTGGTGGAGGCAGCGGGGATCCACTCGTATGCAACAACGTGGCGAGACAGCACGCCATTTGTGAATTTGTTCTATCAAACTTCAGGAGATCTTGACCGCGATAGCAAACCCGAGTTCTATGTTGGCGCAACAATGTCCAACGGCAACTGGACGACGATGTACGAAGCGGATAGTAACGACCATTACTCCCCTCGTTTGATATTTCACCTCCTGTCCGGCGGCTCGCTTGATGAGCCAACCTACCTAACGCCAGATGTTGATCAGGATGGAAGGCGTGAGCTTCTCATTCTAAGCGGCGCCGACTTGTATGTATTCAAATCGAACGCAAACGATTCCTTTTATCTCTGGTATTACAGACGCTTTACGGCAAAAGAAAGCATCCGATTTTACGATTTCAATCATGATGGGAAACAAGATTTCATCCTGAGTCGCGCCCGACAAGATAGCCTCTTTCGGCTATCTCACTTCGCTGATATATACCTTGCCCAACGCTTTACTGGAGTAGAATTAGATCTGGTGGAGTTGCCGGACATGTTTACCGTCGCGCCGAATTTCCCGAACCCGTTCAATCCATCAACGAGAATTCAATATTCAATATCAAACAAGGAACATGTTCGTTTAGAGGTCTTTGATGTAACGGGGAAAAGAATGGCGACGTTAGTGGATGATGTTCTGCCTGCCGGTTCATACAATGCCGAATGGAGTGGACACAACACAAAAGAAGAACTTGTTTCGTCGGGAGTATATTTGTGCCGGTTAAGCGCGGGGAACCGCTCACAAACGATCAAAATGGTTCTCATCAGATAAATTGAAAGGAGGTATGCCGTATACAGTAAGATTAGATCGAAGCTGAAAAAATGCTAAACGGCAGCCCGCCAAGGCGGACCACCGTTTAGCTCAACGGCGAACGTTGTGCGACGGGAGAGTGACGAATGCTTGGCGGCATGCACTCTTCCGTCCACTCGCCGTTGGTAATATGTGCACGTCGCACGCAAAAATCAATTCACACATTTACCAACATGGAGGTTGTTATGAAACGCATTCTGTATTTGCTGTTCGTAGCGCTCGCGTTGAGCGTTATCGCTTCTCCTTCCTATGCACAGGTTCCAAGTCTGGAAGGGCAAATTACGCTGCCCGCAATTGTCAATGGCGCGTCCAGCGTCGTGTCCGATGGTTACGGTCAGCATTTTATCGTCATTGACCCTTCGACGGCACAAATAAAACATTACCTGGTCGGCAATGACGGGATAGAACTCAGCGCGTATCGCGGAACTGTCTCAACGAGCGGAACTTTTCCCGTTCTCACTGCATATCAGGGAAAGTTGCGAACAACATTCAACATCGGAACACAGATCTATGTTTATCAAAGCGCCAATGGCGGTGTTGATTGGTCGCAAGTCGGAACTCCTTACCCCTTTGCCGCGGGAAGCATTTACAACATAGACGCATACACTGACGGCTATGGAACGCACATCGTGTGGCAGGACAGAGATGATTTCTCCAGCGAGCCAGAGGTGTACTACGTGAGGTGGGATGATCGTATTCCCAATTGGGCGGATTACAAAAATGTTTCCGATCTGGCGGGAATTCCCGGTCAGTGGGGAGCGAAGCCAAAGGTGGTGGCGTCCGCAAGTGAGGCGCACATCGTATATCCTCATTTAGGCGGTTCAAGTCTTGTTTCTCGCGACTTGAATTTGAGCAACGGACAGTGGGATGCGAACTACGCCACGTCGGAAAATGTAGTCGGTGTTTCTCTGTCAACGGCAGTCATTGGCAATATATTGTACGCTATTGTCAATGGTGCAACAATAGCGCAGCAGAATCCGGCCATGCCCTATCGCGAAATTTATTTCGCGTACCGCAACGTGAACAGTTCGACATGGGCGGATTACGGCTATCTTGCTGGCTCACATCTGAACATTGCGTACAATGAAAAGAACCTGATTGCAGCAGGCGATCCAAGCGATCTGAGATTGTACTTTCTCAACGCGTGTTACCCCGATGATTTTTTCGATTGCAATGTCGGCGAATATGGAGTGTACATCCGGCGTTACACTCCGGGGTCTGGTTGGGAAACTCCGGAGTTTCTCGGTCAAACAAATGCAAACGACTTTGTACAGCTTTCAACAAACCAGTTTGGCGTGTTCAGCGTTTGGGGAGACGTTGAAAGTTCCTCTGCAAAATATGCACGCCGCAAACCGTTTGCAATCGCTCAAGACATAACCGCGAATACTCTTTTGTCGGGCAACAACTGGATTGCCGCGAATATCGCAATCCCCAGCGGCGTCTCAGTCACAGTCCTTCCGCTGTCGGAGACTCTCACGTTTGCCAACTATGGTATTGCAGTAGCTAACGGCGCAACGCTTACCATGAACGCGGGATCCCGTTTTAAGTTTGAGCAGAATGCATGGATGGATATCTATGGGAAGATCTCCGTCAATGGAACATCTTCTCAACGCGTAACATTTATTGGAACAAGCGCCGATCCGAACTATCGTTGGGATGGCTTGTACATAAACTGCTCGCGGCAAGCATCCACCCTCTCGTTTACTGATATCGCACATGCAAAGACGGCGGTCTTTGCTACGAATTCATATCTTGATTTGAACAATACAACAGTTTCATTCTCAGGCGATGGGTTCTTTATCATTGACGGACACTGGAAGTACAATAGATACGCGGTTACTTCGTGCACGATCAGCAACTGCAGCCCGACGTTGGGTCTCAGCAACGGTCTCTACGTGTTTAATGGCAACAACGTTGTCGCAAACGACAACAAAATTGAGAACAATGGCACTGGAGTGATCGGCATGTCGTTATCTGGAGGGAGTCCGCTCTTGCATAAGAATTGGATCCTCAACAATGGTTGGGTTGGTGTTGTGATTGACCAAGGGTCAACGGCTCGCTTCGGCGATCACATTTGGGGCGATGAAGGAAGAAATCGGATTGAAAACAATGCAGGCGCGGAAATAGGTGTGCATGGAGCAGCACCATTCTTTGGTTATTCAGAGGATGATCCAGAGTATGCACAAGGCGGAAAGAACTCGATCGTTACCGGAAATGACCCCTATGCGCTTATCAACGCCCAGGCCGGATCAGGTGTGGTTGCCCGCAGCAATTGGTGGGGAACATGCCCTCCTGACGCGTCACGCTTTCTCATAAGCGGTGGCTCGTGGATTGATTACAAGAACTACCTTTGCGCTCCACCTCTCGGCCCAGTTCAACTGAAAGGTCATGGCGGTTTGCTCACTTCGAATCCGCCGCCTTCTCTTTACTCGCTAACGCCTGAAGAAGAAATGCTAGAACGCGCATTGCGTTTCCGAGGCGATAGGAATTACCTCCAAGCCATTGCTACGTATGCATCGTTGATTGCGGCGAAACCAAATTCCGCGGAAGCACAAACAGCGTTATATCATCTCCCGGGCACATATATGCAACAGCCTTCGTGGCAAGCCGACTCAACGCTGCCTCGATCCCTTGACCGGTACCTCCGAGGACAGATGTCTTCTCATCCAAACAGTACAATCAAGAGGATTGCATGGCAACTGTGGGCTGCACTGGCGGAAGCTCGTGGATATTCTTCAAGCGCGCTTGCAGAATACCGAAACTTGCTTCAGTCCGGACGAACAGACGACGAGATGAAATCCGCATTGTTCAACCTCGTACGAGTAAACGCCGTCAATTTCCATAATCTCTCCGCTGCCCGCCAGGACCTTGCGCAATTGGAGCAACAATTTCCGGGCGACCAGACAACGTTGTACGCCAATCGAATTGTTCAACGAGTATCGAGGAGTCCGTTTCGAAGCGGCTTGCTGAGAGAGTTATCAGAAGATGGTGGGTCACTCGCGGAAAGCGGTCCCACTGGCTTCGCGCTTGCTCAGAACTATCCCAACCCATTCAACCCAACAACAAACATTCGTTTCCAAATTCCGGACGATGGTTTAGTTTCTCTCAAGGTCTACAACGTGTTGGGTCAAGAGGTGGCAACATTGGTAGATGAAGTACGAACTGCTGGAACATACACTGAAGCGTTTGATGCATCACGGCTTGCATCGGGTGTGTACATCTACAAATTAACGGCTGGTGTGCATTCAACATCGAAGAAACTGGTTCTCATCCGATAAGTTTCAGCAAATCGGTCTGTTCCCGGAAAGGGCGAGTCGAACAACTTGCCCTTTTTGTTTCTCGCCGATACGCGTATATTGTCCAAGCCTTTGTTCATTTCCAATCAACACCCATTATCAGGCACATGAACACTACAGCCAACGTTGACGACGTCTATCGGATCATCTTCAACGACCATCACGATCCTTTTCAGGTTTTAGGAGCGCACATGGTTGATGTAGACGGAAAGCAGTGCGTGGTAATCCGTGCGTTCATTCCCGATGCCGAGTGTGTTTCGGTTCTGGAATCGAAAAACAAAAAGGCAGGCAAAGGGCGCAGCAAAAAATCACCATCGTCACCGGACGTTGAATACCCGATGGAGAAAATCCACCCCAACGGATTTTTTGAGGTGATGATAAAAGACCGCTCCGATATTTTCTTCTATCAACTAAAAAAAGAAACCGCGTCCGGCGCAACGGTGACCTTCCACGATTCGTATTCCTTCATGCCGACCTTAACGGATTTTGATATTTATCTTTTCAACGTCGGGGATCATCACAAAATTTACGAAAAACTGGGCGCGCATTACGCGGAAGTGAACGGAATCGGTGGCGTGCAATTCGCGGTCTGGGCTCCGGCGGCGAGAAGCGTGAGCGTGATCGGGGGGTTCAACAATTGGGATCGCCGGTATCATGCGATGCGTGTGCTTGGGTCATCGGGTGTGTGGGAGATTTTCATTCCCGGCCTGGCGGAGGGAGAGCTGTACAAATTCCATGTGAAGACTCAGCAAGGATTTATTCTCGATAAAACCGATCCGTATGGTACTGAGATGGAGTTGCGCCCTCAAACAGCGGCGAAGGTGAATTTCCTTCGGGGATATAAATGGAAAGATTCAGAATGGGTCTGGAAACGCGACCATGAAGACCAGAGCGCCAAGCCGATGTCGGTGTACGAAGTCCATCTCGCCTCATGGAAGCTGGATGAAAACGGCGAGTGGTTGAGCTACCGCGAGCTTGCTGAGCAACTCGTTGACTACGTGAAGAAGGCCGGCTTCACACACGTCGAGCTTATGCCCGTGATGGAATATCCGTACGATGGCTCGTGGGGATATCAGGTGACGGGATATTATGCGCCGACCAGCAGGTTTGGAACGCCGCAGGAGTTTATGTACTTCGTCGATTATTGCCACCAGCATGGAATCGGTGTGCTGTTGGATTGGGTGCCTGCGCATTTTCCGAAAGACATGCATGCGCTCGCGCTGTTCGACGGCACGCACGTGTACGAGCACGCCGACCCGCGCAAAGGCGAGCACCGCGATTGGGGGACGTACATTTTCAATTACGGCCGCAGCGAAGTAAAGAATTTCCTTATCGGCAATGCGTTGTTCTGGCTGGAGAAATACCACATCGATGGATTGCGGATTGATGCAGTCGCCTCGATGCTCTATCTCGATTACTCACGCAATGAAGGGGATTGGGAACCGAACCAATACGGAGGACGCGAAAACCTTGAGGCGGTCGATTTCCTGAAACACCTCAACAGCGTCGTCCACAAATATCATCCGGGCACGCTAACGATTGCTGAAGAATCGACGTCATGGCCCGGCGTGACGCAAGCGCTCGAGCACGGCGGACTCGGTTTCGACCTGAAATGGAACATGGGCTGGATGCATGACATACTCGAGTATTTTTCCAAAGACCCCATTCACCGGGCGCACCATCATAACACGCTCACCTTCGCGGCGTGGTATGCATGGAGCGAGCGCTTTCTGTTGCCGCTCTCGCACGATGAAGTTGTGCACGGCAAACGTTCGCTGCTCGATAAGATGCCGGGCGATGTGTGGCAAAAATTTGCAAACCTTCGCTTGCTCTACGCGCTGATGTATGCATTCCCCGGCAAGAAACTGTTGTTCATGGGCGCCGAGTTTGCGCAGTGGACGGAGTGGAATTTTGAGAAGCAACTTGATTGGGCATTGTTCGATTACGAATATCATAAGGGAACATTCAAGCTCGTGCAGGATTTGAACAGTGTGTATTCCAAAGAGGCGGCGCTGCATGAAGTTGATTTCTCGCCCGCCGGTTTCGAATGGATTGATTTTTCTGATGCCGCGCAGAGCACTATTTCATTCGAACGGAAATCGATGAACGGAAGCGAGTCAATCGTTGCTGCGTTCAACTTCACTCCGGTGCCGAGGCATGGAGTGCGGCTTGGCGTTCGTGAGGGCGGTGCGTACAGAGAATTACTCAACACCGACGCGTTGGCGTACGGTGGAAGCAATGTCGGCAACTCAGGTGAGGTACACGCGGAGAATATTGCATGGAACAACCGTGATTATTCTGTAGTGCTTTCATTGCCGCCGCTTGGGGCTTTGTTTTTGAAGAAGGCGTAGGTCATACGTTCACAAAAAAAACTCAACCACAGAGAACTCAGAGATTGTCGAGGTCGCGGCGAAAGGATTGTTGTTGATTGCGACTCAAGGATTCTCTGTGAACCTCCTCACGCTCTGCTTTCTCTGTGGTTAATCTTTTAGGATCATAACATGAAAATTATTCTTACAGGCGGAAGCGGCTTCATCGGAAGCCGGCTTGTTGAAAAGCTGGCGACTGCGGGGCATGAGGTTGTCGTCCTTACGCGTGATCCTTCTTCCGTAGAAATGAAATACCCAAACGTCAAAGCAAAGCAGTGGGATGGGAAAAATCCGGGCGACTGGATCCCGGATGTTGACGGTGCAGATGCAGTGATGAATTTTGCCGGAGAGTCGATTGGCGGCGAGCGTTGGACATCTACCCAAAAAGAAAAAATCCTGAATAGCAGAGTCAATGCAACTCGGGCATTGATTGAGGCGATGAAGCAGGCAAAGAAGAAACCACGCGTTCTCGTGAACGCGTCTACAGTCGGGTATTATGGCCCCGTTGATGAAGCCGAGGTGACGGAGACACATCCGCCGGGGAATGATTTTCTTGCCGGCGTATGCAAGCGGTGGGAACAAGAAGCCCGCGCTGCTGAACAGCTTGGTGTTCGTGTTGTGTTGCTTCGTCAGGGAGTGGTGATCGACAAGGGCGGAGGCGCACTTGAGAAGATGGCGCTGCCGTTCAAACTGTTTGTCGGCGGACCGGTTGGCTCGGGCAAACAATGGTTTCCCTGGATCCATCGCGACGACGCAGTCAACATTGCAGTATTCGCTGCAGAAAATTCATCTGTTACAGGCCCCATCAATGTCGTTGCACCGGAGATTGTCCGAATGAAACAATTTAGCAAAACTCTGGGCAGAGCAATGCATCGGCCATCGCTCATTCCGGTTCCGGGATTTGTCCTGAAGGTTGCTCTGGGTGAAATGTCGGAAATGTTGTTAACGGGCCAGCACGTTGTTCCGTCCCGGCTTACCGCTTCGGGATACTCCTTCCTCTTTCCTCAATTAAACGGTGCGTTAACAGAAATTTTTTCTTAAATTGTAACGTGTAAAAGACGGCCGGCGCCCCGTCCCATCTTCCTTCCAAGTCATACAGTACAACGTCGGTAGTCTTGATGAAGTTCGTAAAACTTTTTCTATTTGTTGCAATTCTTATTTCGGCGGTGGTTGGCGCGGTGATGTTGCTCGGCGAAGAAGCAATGCTGTTGGGTTTTCTTGTTTCGGTTTCCCTGTTTACATCGGTATACTGGTTTAGCGACAAAGTTGTGTTGAAGATGTGCGGTGCTGAGTTGTTGACTGTCTATCATAGTCCGACTCTTTTTGCCGCCGTAGATGAAATGAGCAAAAAAGTTGGGATGCCCATGCCCAGAATTTTTATGATTCCGGGGGAGACACCCAACGCATTCTCAACCGGCCGCGGCCGCCGGACAGCCTCGATTGCTTTTACCGAAGGAATACTGAAGAGCATGGCGCCGGATGAATTGCGAAGCGTGATTGCGCATGAACTTGTTCACATCAGGAATGGCGACGCTCTCGTTGGAAGTTTCGCCGCGACATTTGCCGGATTATTTGGAATGGGAATCGGTCTATTTGCTTCAGCTTCGTTGAGCAGAAGAGACACCTCCCGCATCCGTCGGTTCATGCGGGCGAGCACCGGCAAAATGAAAGTCTTCGTCGCGCCTCTGGCTGCATACCTTATCCGGCTTCTCGTCAATGTCTCCAGGGAGTACGATGCAGATGAGCGCGCTGCAGGCCTCTCCGGCAATCCACTCGCGATGGCAAATGCAATCCGCACTATGGAAAAGAAAAAATATCTTCATCCGATATACCCCAATCCTCTTGCAGCGCATCTGTTTACTGTTAATCCTTTAACGGAGCAGTGGTCGTTGCATTTGTTCAACCTACATCCTCCGATGGAAAAACGGATCGAGCATTTGAAGAAGATGGTACGCCAGGGAGTGCTTGCGTGAAATACTTCTGACACCTGTTGTTTTCATGTAATGATGTAAGCATATGGTATTATTGAAATAGTTGTGATGGGATAATGGCGCTGAAAAAAATAACTGTTGCTTCTATTTTGGTCCTCTTTCTTTTCCTTTTTGTAAAGGAATCCTCGCCCGTTGAAGCGGCTCCATCTTTTCCCCGGATTGTATTTGTAAGCCGCAATCCACTTCCCCACGCAACAAACGGAGATGTGCCGGGCTTCGGCCCGCAATTTCGTACTGCAGTCGTTGGCGGTAAGTTGTTGGTGCGTGAAAGTTCCGGAAAAATCCGAAACCTCGTGGATTCCACAAAGCTGATCGATGTTGCTGATCCTTGTGTTTCGTGGGATGGGAAAAGAGTATTGTTTTCCGGTATTCAACATGCGGACAGCAACTGGAGAATATTTGAAATCGGAACCGACGGGTCTGCGTTTAGACAAATCACTTTTTCAGACAGAAAAATTCCGCTTGAACAATTTGGCGCCGCAAAAAAACTCTTCATCCGCTACGACGACTTCGATCCTTGTTATCTTCCGGAAGGAAAGATCGTTTTCGCCAGCACGCGCTATCCCTCCATGGCGATGGTTGCGCAAGTCCGCACGAGTAATCTGTACCTGATGAACCCAAACGGTACCGACCTTCATCGGATAACTTCTGAACGAAGTGGCGGCGAAGAACCAACCATCGATCCTGTTACCGGCCAAATCGTCTACGCCCGCTGGTGGGTGAACGTTGACAGGCCGAGCAACATGACAAGAAATAATCTCTCACGTGAAGACGCGACAGCACTGACGGACGACATCGGAAATATCTGGCACGCCATCATCATCAAACCCGATGGAACAGACCTGAAGTTATACGCGGGGTTCGCCCGCTCGCGGTATGGGATGCAAACGTATAAGCCGTCGCTGATGCGTGACGGGAGGTTGCTGAGTGTGTTCTCGCCACGCACATCTCTTGTACCTGCAACAGGCGGCCTCGGTATCCGTTGGTTCAAAAAAGGAGCAGACTTTGAGCATCATGTCGCGGGCGTCAAGTCGGATGAGTCACTTAGAGTGCAAACATCGATCAGCCCACCGTTTGCCACTGATCCTGTGGAGTTGTCCGGAAACAAGGTATTGCTTTCCTATTCAGCCGATGGGAAGAATTACGGAATCTATACGTCCAACCTGAAGGGGAGTGATCTGAGAATGCTGATCGATTTACCGGGGACGTTGGAGCTCGAGCCGCAAGTCGCATTCGCGAAACCTCTTCCTCCGATTGTGAAGGAGGATATGATCTCACCGGTTTCCGATCTTCCGCCCACCGAAGATCCCGAAACCTACGGTCGCAATGATTTTTTTAGGTTTGATTGCATGAACATCTTTACGAATGGCAAGGTGGATGAACCAATGGCTGATGCGCCGCGAATCCAACGAGATCTGACGGTTCAGTTTTTCATGAATCCCCAACGCCAGAATTCTTTTGCTCCCGATCCGACTATCCTTCTGAAGACAGCACCCGTGTTCTACAATGGCGGTATTCACGAGCACGATGTCCCTGCCGAAGTCCCACTGTTTGAACAGATAATCGATAAGGACGGCAAAGTTTTGGAAACCACAGACAGCAGGTTTGCCCATGTTGCAGGTCTTAATTTTGATCGATTAGGGGGAGGAACAAAGTGCGTAGGTTGCCACATCGGACATTCGATGCTCGATGTTCCCATCAACGGTCAACTATCGGAGTGGTTTAACGCGGCTCCATCGGCTGATGTGACCGCAAGCTCAGAATTCCGCGACAGAAATGGTATCTTGTATCCCAGCCGCAACGTTGTTGACCGCCAAGCCCGCACCGGAGGAGACTCTGTTATATGGATAGCAAACGAAGGAAAGGGAGCCACCATCGAACTCCGATGGCAAACCCCCATCGAAGCAAGGCAGTTTATCCTTTACAACATTACGGCCGCACCGGGGAAAAATATTCTGGTGCAAAATTCAAGGATTCTGTTATATTATAACGGTCTTGAAGTCGGTTCCGTCGCCAACACGGGCCCTCTCAGCCCTAACGGTACACCGATCTCGATCCAACCCACCAAAATTGACGCTGCACGAATTACGATTACGAAATTTTCCGGAACTATAAGTCGGCAACCTGTTGCCGGTCTGGCCGAAGTTGAAACGATAGCAAGACTTTTTTCTATTACAACTCATAATTAATCACACACAAGGAGTACCATGAACAAATTTCTCATGGTCTGCATGACGATGTTTATCGTCATTGCACAAATGAGTGCACAGGGATTTTATAGCGTTCACTCACCCAACGGTTTTGATGTCTGGGCTGTCGGCAACGCCGGAAATGTGTTTCACTCGTACGATGGCGGTGCCACATGGACCCAAATGGTTGAAGGGACTGCGAACCTGCGCAGTGTATTTAGTCTTGGTAATTCTGTGTGGATGGTGGGAGATGATGGATCATGTTTCTCCTCGCCCGATGGTGGAAACAGTTTTTCAGTGGCAAACCCTGCGGGGTCGACTTCCTTAAGCTCAATCGTTTTTCTCAGTGCGCAAACGGGATTCATCGGAGGTGCCAACGGAACAATTCTGAAGACCACCAACGGCGGCACATCCTGGGTGGCACAGGTTTCCGGCTCAACTCAAAAAATCAATTCCCTTGTGTTTGTTGATGAACAAACCGGATTCGCCGGAGGAACGAGCGGTACACTTTTGAAGACGATCAATGGCGGTTCATCCTGGACAAGCATCGCAGCGCCGGGATGGACAAAAGATATTACATCGCTCGCCATGGACGGATCTTCCATCTATGTTACAGGGGTGGATGCATTTTGTGTTACGAGTGTGAATGGGGGATCAACCTGGTCAGAGTTGAATTTTAAAACCGACTCGCAATCTGATGTGAACGGTGTGTTCGCGAAGAGTGCATCAGAAGCATTCTTTGTCGGCGGGGGCGGTTACATTCGCAAGACGGTCAATGCCGGAAGTTCTTTTACGTGGCCGCAGCATGGACTGCATGCAGCACTGAATTCAATTTTCTTTTTTGATAATCAAAAGGGATGGGCGGTCTCGGGAAAAAATAATGTCGTCCTCAGAACAACAGATGGCGGCACGACCTGGCAAATGCCGGTCGGAACGACCATGAACGCCGCATGGAGCCAGAAACTTTCTGTTACTGCAACTGTTCGCGGCAATGCGTTCAGCATCAACCCGGTGAATAAGAACATTGTTTATTGTGCGCTTGGCAATCGCGTATACGCCAGTTATAACCGCGGGGAAAGCTGGAGCAACATCACAGGCATTACCGGCAATAAGGTGAGTTCGTTTTATGTTTCACCGAAAGATTCAAATCTCTGGGTCGCTGCTGTCGGGACGCCGGACCAAATCGTGCGCTCAACGAATCACGGGGCGACGTGGACTTCGACGATGACTAGCAACTTCACTGAATACGGGATGCCTCTGGAGATGGATGGCTCCCATCCCGATACTCTGATGTTTGGGCCGGAAGACGGACACATCTACCGCTCCACCGATTTTGGAGCAACATGGACAGATCTTAGCAATCCGGGTTTTAGAAGTCCCTGCGATATCGTTATCGCACGGGATAACCCCGATGTTATCTGGGTTGGTGATGGAGTAACTAGTTCCGGAAATGGTGTCATGCATCGCTCGCGTGATGGCGGACGAACCTTTCAGATCATCTATACTACAACCGGCTCTGAAATTCCAACGACCGTCGGAAGTTCCCTCGATAATAATGTTGGTTACGCAACCGCGTGGGGATCGGGCGGAGTTATGAAAACGGTTGATATGGCTTCGACATGGTCTTCAGTCGCGACGACAGGCTCTACATGGGGAGTGGATATTGCAAAGGATGATCCGAACGTTATCATGTTCGGAGTTTACGGCGGTGCAACGTCTTATCTTTCTTCCACAGCCGGATCGCAATTCCAATCTTCGTCGCTGAGCGGTTCTAATTATGCAATTTACGCTTACGACCGCGGAACATTCATTGCACAACAAAGCGGCGGCATCTTCAAGTATAATTTTACGTACTCGGTTCCAGTGAGTAACCAACAGGCGTTGGCCCTGACAGCCCCCAACGGCGGTGAAAGCTGGCCCTATGCGTCCGTGCGAAACATAACATGGAATGCAACAAACATTTCGAACGTAAAGCTCGAGTACAAAACATCGGCGGCAACTCCATGGCAAACTATTGTCGCCAGCACGCCGGGCGCGACCGGAAGTTACGCATGGACAATTCCCAACGCGCCCAGTTCGCAGGCAAAGGTCAGGATCTCAGACGTTATTGATACAAATCCGGTTGACAGCAGTAACAATACATTTTCCATTACAATGGCAGCGATTGCAGCGCAGCCAACGTCTCTCAACTTCGGTCCGGTTGTGGTCGGGTCGAACAACCGCCAGATCATAACGCTTACAAATTCCGGTAACGCTCCACTTGTAGTCACGAGCGTCATTTCAACCGATCCAAGTTTTGTTGCAGGGCGAAGTTCATTCAGTATCGGTGTGGGACAGTCTGATACCCTATCTGTACAGTTCAGTCCTTCAGTGGTGCAACCATACAGTGCCCAAATGCAAATCGCCTGCAATGTTCCCGCCAGCCCGTATAACGTGGGAGTTTCAGGAACAGGTTCATCCTCCGCCAGTGTTGCGGTAACGGCTCCCAACGGAGGCGAAGTATGGCAGCAAAATACTCAGCATGCGATCACGTGGTCTGCATTGGGATTGGATAGGATTGAAATCGCGTACAAAATTTCTCCGACCGATGCGTGGCGAAGAATTGCGCAGAGCATCGACGCAACGCTTGGGAGTTACATGTGGACCGTACCAAACACTCCGACCTCACAGGCTCGCGTGAAAATCATCGATCGTGCGACAGGCAGTGTGATCGACACCAGCGACAATGTATTTACAATCGATGGGACGACTTCTGTTGCCGAAGGTGGAATTCCCGTCCGCCACGAGTTGCAGCAAAATTATCCCAACCCATTCAACCCCTCCACCCGGATCAGTTACGGTTTACCGAAGGAAGAATTCGTTTCGTTGAAGGTGTTCAATATGATCGGCCAGGAGATTGCGACGATCGTCAACGAGCGCCAGTCCGCCGGCCGCTACAGCGTTTCGTTCGACACTCAAAAGGTATCCGGGAGCGTGTCGAGCGGTTTGTATTTCTACCGGTTGAGTGCAGGAGATTTTATTGAAATTCGAAAAATGATGCTGTTGAGATAATTTATCACGCCCAATCAATCCCGGTATGGCTTGCGATATTCGCCACGCCGGGATTTTTTATTGAAAGAAGGAGATTTGTTCATGCGGGTGAAAGTTAGCATAGTATGCATGGTGTTATTAGGGGCATTTTGTGGCTTCGAAATTTATCATCAAACCGGTATCGTTCATGCAACAAAAAAAAATGGTTACGGCTGCCTTTGTCATAACTTCGATCCAACTCCTTCAGTCGCCGTCTGGATCTCCGGCCCCGATTCGTTGCGTGCAGGCACTGAAGCGTTGTATCAGGTGAACGTTGCGAAAACCGGGAATATAGCAGCCGGCTTTAATGTCGCAGCATATTTTGGTTCGCTCGGAATCGCAGATTCTACCGGCACAAAACTGGAAAGCGAGTCGTCAACTGACAGTCTTGAATTGACCCATACGATGCCACGTTTCAGGAGCGGCACGGACACGATCAAATGGCTCTTTAAATACCGTGCACCTCTTACGGTGGGGTGGATCGACACACTCTATGCGGCAGGCAACTCAGTGAATAACGATACAACACCCGATGGCGACGTATGGAATTACGCGAGTAACTTTCAAGTTCGTGTTGTCCGACCGAACTCGGTTGCGGATCAATCCCCAATCCCGACGTATAGGCTTGCCCAGAATTATCCTAATCCATTCAATCCATCTACCACCATTCGGTACGAGATTCCATATCAAGGACAAGTGAACCTCAATGTGTTTGATATTTCCGGAAGAGAAATTGGTACACTCGTAAACGAATTTCAAACCGCCGGTTCTTATGAGATTCTCTTTGATTCCAGATCGTTGGGGGAATTATCCAGCGGGGTTTATTTTTATCGGTTATCAGTGTTGGCGGGTGGATCGAAACCGTTTACGGGGGTGAAGAAAATGGTTTTAATGAGGTGAAATATTGGGGTACGGAGTACGGCCCTCGTAGGTTTGGCGAGGGCTTTCTGTTTCTAACACTACCATTGAAATTGTTTTTCAGAGACGTCAGCAATACATTGTCACGCAAAAATTGAGGATCCGATTGAGTTTACTTCAGGCAATTCTTCTTGGTATCGTTCAGGGCTTGACGGAGTTTCTTCCTATCAGCAGCACAGCGCATCTCACGCTTGCTGGTAAATATTTTGGACTCATTACGGCGGAGACTTCGCGAGCGTGGACGGCATTCATTGCTGTCATGCAACTCGGGACTCTCGTTGCCGTGGTCGCATATTTCTACCGGGACTTGTTGCAGATGATAACTTCTCTCTGGAAAGACTTCAACTTGTACGGGGTATCAAGAGGGATCAAGCCATACTCTTTCCCGTCAAGGCTGGCGATGTATGTTGTGTTCGGAACATTACCCATTGCACTGATCGGTTTGGGATTCAAGGATATTATCGAAGGGATGCTCACCAAAAGTACCGTCGTCATCGCCTCGAGCCTGATCGGGCTTGCTCTCTTGCTGGCAATTGCCGAGAAGATTGCGCGCCATTCAAAAACTATTGAAAAAATCTCGCTGCTCGATTCACTTATTATCGGAGTCGCGCAAGCAATGGCGCTCATCCCCGGCTCCTCGCGTTCCGGAACAACGTTGACCGCCGGATTGTTTCTTAATCTGACACGTGAAGCTGCCGCCCGATTTTCGTTTCTTCTCAGCATCCCGGCTATTGCCGCAAGTGGTCTGTTGCAACTCCCAAAAGTGTACAGTGGTATCGGTGGGTTTGGCGTTACGAATCTCGTTGTTGCCACGATTGTTTCTGCAATTGTTGGTTATGCAGCAATTGCATGGCTGTTGAAATTCCTTTCTACAAACACAACT
This sequence comes from Bacteroidota bacterium, assembly GCA_038247945.1. GTDB lineage: Bacteria > Bacteroidota > Ignavibacteria > UBA10030 > UBA6906 > CAADGV01. Next base: position 20,407 of record JBBRUI010000019.1, read on the forward strand.
TTCAGCTTCGTCATCTACAGGATTGCGCTCGGCTTGTTTCTTTTTGCCCTGTTGTATTTTGGCGTAATGGAATTTTAGGAGACAATTCTAGGCTCCGCCCTGTGAAAGAATATCCCGGACTCCGCACAGCCCAACGACATTTACGAATCATGGTTATTGCCCGCCGCATACTACTTTCCTTTGTTCTTCTCATCGTAACGGTTGTGAGTTTCTTTCTGTCATCAAAGCTCATTCTCCATGATAAAATAATATACATACGGGTCAAAGGGAACGCTGTATACATTGGGGCGCTCGCGGAGGATCGTAAGATTACGATCAAAGCAACGTACGGTGTTGTGCGGATACAGATTAAGGGAAACAGGGTGGCCGTTGTAGACGCGGAATGTCCGGATAAAAATTGTGTCCGAACCGGATGGCGTTCGCATGAGGGTGATTCGATTCTTTGTGAGCCGAACCAGTTGGTTATTCTCATTTTGGAAAATGATGGAGGGTTGGAACAAGCGTATTGAATCAGGTTGACAAAATCAGCCCTTGACTTTACATGGAGAGCGTACCTGCGGGTGATGCTTAACACAGGGGATATGCAACAGATGTCATATTTTGAATACAACATTTCGCCCTTCCTGACTTAAATTTTCTCGGAGAAAACATGCAATTGGTTACTGACGATAGTATCCACGCGGCTGGCGCTGTCTCTGATCTCCCCGAGGAGGATATCTCATTTCAGAGGGCAAAGCTGGATCATTACTTTGAGCATACAGAAGACCTCTACCGCATGTCCCGCTTCCAGGCAGCCTTACAAAAATTGAAAACGGTTTTTAGCGTTGAACCGGATTACCAACCTGGCCGCGCGCTGCAGCACCAGATTGAACAATCACTGGGCGCCTTGTCGTTTTCGGAGTACCGTCCGACGAATGGGCATCAGTTCAAAACAGCGAAACGCAGAGAGTTGATTCTTGTTGTTGATCAGGATGAGCGTGTGCTTAGGTTGCTCACCGAGAGTATGCGTAAATACGGGTTTGCTGCGCTGGGGGCGGCTAATTTCGATGAAGCGATTGAAGCCCTTGGAAAATTCAAACCTGCGCTGATTATCTCGGAAGTAAATTTTGAGAACGGCCCCGTCGGGTTTGATTTGTATTTTTGGATCCGCAATAACTCAGAACTCAGCACGATTCCTTTTCTCTATCTGGCAACACGTGTAACACGCGAGATGCTTATTGCCGGCAAGCGAATGGGTGTCGACGAATTTATTCTTAAGCCGCTTGACGAAGAAGTCGTCATGGCATCCGTCCTCAATTCTCTCTCACGCCGAAGGAAAAAAGCAGTATAGGAAATTCACATTCGATTTTTTCAAAGCCGGTGGGACGCATGTCTCTCCGGCTTTGTTGCTTTTCCCTGCATGTCTTCGTACCTTTTTTCACAATTACATCGAAAATTCCTGCATGACCGACCTACTCATCAACGAAATCTTCCACAGCATTCAAGGCGAATCCAGCTACATGGGGTTGCCATGCGTGTTTGTACGACTCACAGGCTGCAATTTGAGATGCACCTGGTGCGACACGGAATATGCATTCTACGAAGGCGCCAAAATGTCTTTGGACGAAATCGTCGCCGAAGTGGAGAAGTACGGATGCAAACTCGTAGAAGTGACTGGCGGTGAACCGCTTGCGCAAGAGGAAGTGCATACGTTGTTGAAAATGCTGTGCGATCGCGGGTATGAAGTATTGTTGGAGACAAGTGGAAGCATAAGCATTGAACGTGTCGACCCGCGAGTCCGGAGGATTGTCGATTTCAAATGTCCCGGCAGCGGGATGGAGAAGATGAACCTCTGGGAAAATATCGATTACCTGAAACCGACCGATGAGGTGAAGTTCGTTATCGGCAGCCGTGAAGATTTTGCTTGGGCTGTGGAGGTGATTCAACGTTATAGCCTCGACCGGCGATGCCCGGTGTTGATGTCTCCGGTATTTGAAGGCCTGCAGCCGATTGACCTCGCGCAGTGGATTCTCGAAAGCCGGATCAATGTTCGCTTTCAATTGCAGATGCATAAGTTCATCTGGGAACCGGAGACCCGAGGCGTATGATCGAGAAACCTGTGGCAGTTGTACTTGCAAGCGGTGGAATGGATAGCTGTGTATCGGCGGCCATTGCTGAACAGGATTATCAACTCGCACTTTTGCATTTGAACTACGGCCAACGAACCGAGCGGCGTGAGTTACAATCGTTCAACGCCATAGCTGACTACTATAACGCGTTCCAACGACTTGTAATTTCGATGGACCATCTTTCCCGCATCGGTGGGTCAAGTCTTACAGATTCTTCCATTCCGGTTTCGAAAGCCGATCTTGCGAGCAAAGCGATTCCCAGTTCATACGTTCCCTTCCGGAATGCTAACATGCTTTCGGTTGCAGTGAGCTGGGCTGAAACGTTGGGGGCTTCCGCTATTTTTGTTGGCGCTGTGGAGGAAGATTCTTCCGGCTACCCGGATTGCAGAAGAGAATTTTTTGATGCATTTGAGGAAGTGATCAAAGTAGGAACAAAACCTACTACGTACATACAAATTATCACTCCCATCATCCATGAATCAAAGAGGGATATCGTTCTGCGTGGCATATCTCTCGGTGCTCCTCTTCAATTAACCTGGTCCTGTTATCAGAATGAGGAAGTTGCGTGCGGAGTGTGTGACAGTTGTGCGTTGCGCCTTCGGGGATTTCGATTGGCGGGAGTTGAGGATCCAATTTCGTACGATCATCGTCCGGTGTACGCATAATTATTATTTTGGATAAAGGTGAGTCATGGCAGAGAGAACTGAAGTCCGACTTCGCACTTCGACAACCAAACGGAAAATTGCGGTACACGAGAAGAAAAAGGAGTCGGTTCCGATGAATGCCGATGCGCTTCGTCTTCGGGAGACAAGCAAAAGACGAGTTTCGCAGGAAGAGTTGGCGCGGGCACTCGCCGCATTGCGATCGATCCAGTTTAGCAATGGAAAAAGGACCGACAGTGTAAAAATACTTCGCAACTTGCGCTCATGATTGTTCTGCTTGATAGCTCAGTGCGGATATCCTACTTTCACCGAGAGGATGTTCATCATTCAAAAGCTGTCGATATCGTCGAAGACTGTATAGAGAATCAGGTAGTTGTTCTTTTGCCTGATATTATTTTCGCCGAAGTTACGAATGTATTATTACGATTAGATCCATCGGGTGTATTTCTCCAGGAGTTTCGGAATTATGCGATTCGATTTGAGAGGTTGACAGCATTTGTATCCGGCTCTCATGAGTTTTGGATGAAGACAATGGAAGAAATGGCGAGGAAGATAAGGTTGAAAACACTTGATCTTATTATTATCGCGTATGCGCATCATTTCCGCGTTGAGAAGTTTCACTCGTTTGACAAACAGCAGCAAAAACATGCGGCAACAATTCTTCAACTAGGATCATAATCAATGCATGTCTTGGATTTCAAAAACAGCATCTACCAACTCATAGTTGAAACATCAACAAACCTGCCTCCCGACGTTCGGCGCGCATTGTCCCGCACGATGGAGGAAGAGAACCCGGGTACTCTGGCAGGACTGGCACTCCAGACCATTGCACTCAACGTCGATATGGCGTGCGATACAATTGCCCCGCTTTGTCAGGATACGGGAATGCTTACGTTTGAAATTCATTGTCCGATCGGTGCAAATCAAATCAAAATGAAGCATCAGATTTACGAAGCAGTTGCCGAGGCAACGAAGAACGGAAAGCTTCGTCCGAATTCTGTGAACTCGCTTACCGGCAAGAACAGCGGCAACAATCTTGGCGAGGGAACGCCGGTCATGCATTTCGAACAGTGGGAGAAAGATGAGATCGACGTCCGGCTGATTCTGAAAGGCGGCGGATGCGAGAACAAGAATATTCAGTACTCGCTGCCAACTGAATTGCCAAATCTCGGCCGCGCCGATAGAAGTCTTGAAGGAGTCCGAAAGGCAATCATGCACGCCGTGTATCAGGCGCAGGGACAAGGATGCAGCGTGGGCGCTCTCGGAGTTGGCATCGGTGGCGACCGGACTACAGGGTATGCTCTTGCCAAGCAGCAGCTCTTTCGTTCTCTGGATGATGTGAACCGGAATCCGGATCTTGCAACACTTGAAGAGAGGATTCTCGCAGACGCAAACAAGCTTGGCATCGGGCCGATGGGTTTTGGCGGAAAGGCAACGTTGATAGGCTGTAAAATTGGAGCGTACAACCGGCTGCCTGCAAGCTTCTTCGTGAGTGTTGCATATGATTGTTGGGCGTTCCGCAGATTAGGAGTTGTGCTTGACGGAACAACCGGTGCGATCAACCGTTGGCTGTACAAGGATGAAGCACCCTCCGTGAAGATGGCGAAGAGTGAAGGCTTGCCGGTGACCGGAAGGGAAGTCAGCCTCACAACTCCGATCGCTGAAGCACAGGTGCGGTCATTGAAAGTCGGAGATGTTGTATTGTTGAATGGCCTTGTTCATATGGGCCGTGATATGATTCATCACCACTTGATGACGCACGACTCGCCAGTGGATTTGAACGGCGCAGCGCTTTACCACTGTGGCCCGGTGGCGTTGAAGGAGAATGGTGCATGGAAGATAACAGCCGCGGGCCCGACAACGAGTATTCGCGAGGAACCATATCAGGCAGATATCATAAAGAAGTTCGGAATTCGCGTCGTCATTGGCAAAGGCGGCATGGGTGCGAAGACGCTCGCAGGGTTGAAAGAACATGGAGCAGTCTATTTGAATGCAATCGGTGGCGCTGCACAGTTCTATACTAAGTGCATAACGGAAGTCCATGGCGCTGATTTTCTGGAAGAGTTCGGAATTCCCGAAGCGATGTGGCATGTCGTCGTGAAAGATTTCCCTGCGATTGTAACTATGGATTCACATGGCAACAGTCTTCATGCAGATATTGATAAATCAAGTGCAGCAGAGTTGAAAAAGTTTGCTGACGTTGTTATTTAAACCAAAGGAGAACAGTACATGCTAAGCAAGACAATTCAAAAAGCGTTCGACACACAAATCAAAGACGAACTGGAATCTGCGTATCTCTATCTTTCCATGTCGTCATACTGTAACGCCGAAAATTTTTTGGGATTCGGGAAATGGTTGCGGCTGCAGGCGCAGGAAGAGCTCGGCCACGGAATGAAGTTGTTTGACTATGTCCATCACCGGGGCGGACACGCCAGCTTACAGGCAATCGAAGAACCGAGAGCGCAGTTCAGCAATTTGCTTGAGTTGTTCAAGATGGTCCTCGATCACGAGAAAAAAGTGACGGCGAGGATTCATAAACTGTATCAGATGACGATCACTGAAAACGACTATGCGGGACAAATCGAGCTGCAGTGGTTCGTGACCGAACAAGTGGAGGAAGAACAAAACGCTACGATGATCGTCGAGCAACTGAAAATGATTGGCGACAATAAAGCTGCGTTGCTGATGATGGATAAAGAGATCGGAACGCGGAGTACAGTCCTGTAACGAACATAAAGTGGGATTGTCTCAAAAGTATCTTGAAGAGTCATTGCGAGTTTCTGAACCACCCCGAAAAGCAAGCGTGGTTATTTGAGAAAATGACGTATGCTTCTTATTGTCATTCTGAACGGAGTGAAGAATCCAGAACAAGGCGGCTCACGAGTACAAACAGGATTCTGGGATTCTTCGGCTCTGAAAGGCGAGCCTCGGAATGACAGATTCAAGGGCACGTCATGAGCAGCGAAGCGAAGCAATCTCATACCCCAAGACAAGCGAAAAAGAGAGATTGCTTCTCTACGAGACCGTAGGTCGCCGCTACGCTACTCGCAATGACTAGAAATTTCTTTTTTTAGACAACCTCATTTCCCGAAAGGGATCCTTCGGAAAGGGTGAGGGTTCTTGAAGACATCATTACTCTCAATACAATTCCACGGCAGGCATATTAGGTATCAACCCTTTTTCGAATCCTTTTCGAAACAACAACTCAAGCGCCTTCTTTCCCTTCTCACCCATATCAATCGTTACATCGCTTACGTACATTTTTACAAACTTCTCGCCCAGAGAATAATCAATGCCCCGCCCCCATTGCATCGCGTAGGGGATTGATTCTTCCTGATGTTTGTAGCCGTACGCGATACTTTCTTTCAATCCGAAAGAAAGTTTTCTCGCCAACGGTTCTCCCAAATCCCGACGCACGACATCAAGTCCGAGAGGAAGCGGCAGCCCGCCCGTTTCTTTTTCCCAGAATTCTCCAAAGTCGAGAATCTTATTGTAGCCGAGCGACTGATACGTTATCTGTCCCTCATGAATTAACAAACCGGCATCGATTGTTTCATTGTCTACAGCTTCCATGATCGCATCAAACGGAAGATCGACGTTTCGTATCCCGCTGGTGAATATCTTGAACAGCAGCGTTGCTGTGGTGAGCGGACCCGGCGTGCCGACCGTTTTACCTTGAAGCTCCTGCAACGTTTTGTATTTGCGTGAGACGATAACCGGGCCGTAGCCCTCGCCCATGCTCGCGCCGGTTTTCATGATCCAGTACTTGTCCGCAACATATGGAAACGCGTGCGCGGAAATTGCCGTGACTTCCAGCTCTGCTCGCATCGCCCGCTCGTTGAGCGACTGAATATCCTCCAGCAAATGTTTAATGACTATTCCATCGAGTTTTACTTTCCCGCTCGCGAGACCGTAGAACATGAACGCATC
>JBBRUI010000020.1:0-26850 GCA_038247945.1 Bacteroidota bacterium
ATCAAGAAGGAACTCAGCAAGTACAAAGTGAAAGAGGCTTCGTCCGGTATTGAAAGTCTCATCGCCGGCGCACGGTCGGTCAACGGATTCAAGGTTGTCTCGTCGAGGATCGAAGCTGCCACGATGGATGAATTGAAAAGCATGGCTGACACACTCCGTTCAAAACTCGGCAGCGGTGTTGGGGTTCTTGCAAGCATCATCGAAGAAAAAGTTGCGCTCGTGTGTGTGGTGACGGATGATCTGATAAAAACCAAAAACCTTCAGGCCGGAAAGATAGTCGGAGAGATGGCGAAGCAGCTCGGCGGAGGAGGAGGAGGCAAACCGCACCTTGCAACCGCAGGGGGCAAGGATGTTGCGAAGCTTGATGAAACATTGGAGAATGCAACTGCTGTTGTACAAAAGATGGTGTCACAATAACTCATCAGCAATTATTCCTGTCCTTCGGACAATTGCCAATTGTCAATTTATAATTCTCGATTCGCATGGCACACTTACCAATTACGATACTCGCCCGACAAGCATACATCCAGGACGAGCTGACCGCAAGCGCAGAAACGAAGAAGAAAATCTTCGAGGCGTGCAGTGATAAGATCATCAAAGCGGTCGATACCATCATCAACGCGCTGAACAACAAGAAGAAGCTTCTGCTCTGCGGCAACGGCGGCAGCGCTGCCGATTGCCAGCATATCGCAACCGAGTTTACGATACGCATGAACCCGAATATCAAACGGCCGGGCATTGCGGCGCTCGCTCTTACCACGGACACTTCGATGCTCACGGCTGGCGCCAACGATATCGGCTATGATAACGTGTTCGCCCGAGCGGTCGAAGCGCTGGGCAACGATGGCGATGTTCTGCTTGGCATCAGCACAAGCGGGAAGTCCGAAAGCGTGAACAACGCGTTCAGGATGGCAAAGTCGAAGGGCATGAAAACGATCGGGTTCCTCGGTAAAGACGGCGGTTCGTCGAAAGACTTGTGCGACGTTGCCATCATTATCCCGTCCAACGACACGCAACGAATCCAGGAAGGCCACATCACGGTCGGCCACATTATCTGCGGACTTGTAGAACGTGAGATGTACGGCTAAATCCGTACGGCAACGCGCTTGCGGAATTCTTCTATCTCTCAATTCATGGCACTGATACAAACGAACAGCACGCGGCGGGGCAACGACTCTACGAGAGTGTTGACTCGTAGAGGAGATTTCTTGATTCCGTTCCTCACGGTTCTGTTCGATGCCGCGGCAATTGAGTTCGCCTTCACCTTTTCCTACTGGCTGCGGTTCCGCACAACGCTCGTTGACTATTTCGGGGTCCAGGAGATTGGCGGACCGCCGTTCAGCGGCTACCTGTTCGGTTCCTTCTTTGTCATGTTCGTGTGGCTGTTGCTTTTCCAATCGCGCAGTATGTACGGCACACGGCGCAACGTGACGCTCTCTGACGAACTCATCAACGTTGTTAAAGTGATCAGTTGGGGAATGCTTGTCGTCATGAGCGCGGCGTTCTTCTACCGCGAATTCTCTTACTCACGTATCGTCTTCGGGCTTGTGTGGGTCTGGTCTGTCGTGTTTATCTTCTTCGGCCGCACGATCATTCACTCCATGGAGCGCCGGTATTACCGCAAAGGTAAACATCTCCAGCAATCCATTATCATCGGCAACGACAGCCTTGCCAACCAGGTCTACACTAACCTCAACCGTCATTCTTCGTTCGGCTTTAACATTGTCGGATATTTTGCCGATGCACCAGCGCAATCTGAACTGGCGCTTGCCTCTGCACCGTATCTGGGCCCGATCTCCGATGCGCCGGCGTACATTCGGGATCAACGTATCGACCTCGTCTTCCTTGCGCTCAGGTCGAAAGAGCATCACCTTCTCTTTCATCTCATCAGTGAATGTGAAGGAGTAAATGTCGAATTCATGATGGTGCCCGATGTGCTGGATGTTTTGACAACGGAAGTCAAAGTAAAGGAGTTGGAAGGAATTCCATTTCTCACAATCAAAAGTATTCCGTTTACGGTTTGGGGTAGAATTTCCAAACGCGGATTCGATATTGCCGTGTCGTTTCTTCTGCTCGTTTTCTTTATGCCCTTATGGATCGTGCTTACAATTCTGGTCAAACTCAGCTCACCCGGGCCAATCTTATTCAAACAAGAACGGCTCGGCCTCGACGGAAAGAAATTCACGATGTATAAATTCAGATCGATGCGCATCGGGGCGGAAGCGGAGACGGGGCCGGTCTGGACATCAAAGAACGATCCGCGAAGAACTCCGCTGGGCGTCTTTCTCCGCAAAACAAGTCTGGATGAGATACCCCAGCTCTTCAATGTGCTAAAGGGAGAGATGAGCCTTGTCGGGCCGCGACCGGAACGGCCTTATTTTGTCGACCAATTCAAGACAATTGTCCCAAAATATCTCGACCGGCATCGCGTGAAAACAGGCATGACAGGCTGGGCACAAGTGAATGGTTTGCGGGGAAATACATCGTTGGAAGAGCGTGTGAAGTACGACCTCTACTACATTGAAAACTGGTCGCTGGCATTCGACGTGAAGATTCTCTTGCGGACGATCCGTGCGGCGCTATCTCCCAAAGAGGTGCATTGAATGATTCCCCTTCTTGTTTTCTATCTCCACACCGTTGCCTTTGTTGCTATTTTTACCCGCCGCTATCAGGCAGAAGGAATCGGAGAGGGATTTCTCGCGGTATTTTTTATGGCGCTGATTTTTTTTGTCGGATGGGCGATGGCATCGTTCGTCATGAAACTTGTAATGCCGCCGGAAGGATTCGTCGTGTGGTTTGATCGGGATGCTGCTTCTCTGCTACTGCTTACTGTTGCGGAAAGCGTGTTGTATTATTTCTACTTCAGGGATGAAAAAAATGCCGGCGACCCAATCGACCCGCCGGCATTGTAAATACGATTTACTCTGCTTGCTATTCTACTCTCCCGGATTTATTCTCGCCACCCAGATACCCACTTCATTTGCACTCGCCATCTTTGCCGCCGCGGCTCGTGCTTCTTCGAGAGTCGTGTAACGTCCAACGCGAACCCGGAACCACTTTCTCCCCTTGACAAAGCCTTCCGAGATATAGCCGTCAAACCCCGACGTCGACAAGCGACTTAGAGCCTTGTTGGCTTCCCGTTTTGAGTTCAACGAAGTCACCTGTAGGGTGAACCCAGCCGTTGCGGGCGGAACCGTTTGCCTACGTTCTGCTTGCTGAGTGTCCGATGGTTTTGTTGTTTGATTCTGATCCCGTGTAACGGGGGACTTTTCCGGCGTTGTTGGTGTGGGCGATGGCTCTGCTTCCCGTGAGGGAGACTCCGGCTGGGTAGATACGCTTTCGTCCACTTGCGAAGGCGGTTGTTCTACGGGCGGCAATAATTCCTCGGTTGCCGGTGCGGGCGGAGGTTTGGTTCCCCAAAAGTGCACGATACCAAAATGATTCAAGGCAAAGGTAAGGAGAGCAATTGCAAGCAGAACAAGTATGATCTGCAGGATTGGCGATGGACCACTCGGCGAAGCAATCTCTCTCAATGTTGGGGGCGGCACGGATGGCTGGTCAGGTTGCATTTCCGGGCCAGTTCCCCTGGGAGGAGGAGTTTCCATTCCCTCCCCTCGCAAGTTTAACTTTGGCATGAGTTTCTTCTCTTTCGATGGTGGCGCATATTCGGAGACAATAATTTCCTCTCGAGGAGCGACAGACTCTTCAGGTTGTACCGGTTGAGGTGTCACTTGCCTGGCAATCGCCGGAGGCGACGACATCCCTAGTTCGTGTTGACGAAATTCTTCAGGCGTGATATCGCGGGATGTGTCGAACAGAACCTCTTTGCCAAATCCTTTTACGATCGGATCGTATGGCGGTTCCTTTCCCTCGTACTCCGTTTCTTCTTCCACGGGCGTTAACTCAAACCGTCCCACAACAAGCGGTTTCAGATCTCTGTATCGCTCATTCACTCTATCCGCCAGGTCGTTCTCTACTTCAAAAAAAGGCAGCCGACGCTGACGCTTCACTCCGACAATGTAGGTCCCGAATGTTCCGAAGTTAGGCACTTCCACCCTCTGTCCCTTCTTGAGGGCGGAGAGCAAATATACATAGAACAAATGAGAAACAGCAACGACACTTGTCTCGTGCGCCACACGGCGATCGACACAACGCTTCAACAACTCGTCTCTGTTCATGAGTTTTTGTTACTCCAGTTGATGAGATCCTGTGAAGGTTGGAAGGAAAGAAAATCACGCGGTGGAACTGTAAACAATTCTCTTGTCTCGGTGTTCAAAGCCTGTCTTCCCGGCCGGTGTTCGATCAGGAAGTCTCCGATATTGTCAAGTGTCAATTCACCGTTTGTCAGGATTTCTTCCGTCCACACATCTGCAAAGGCATGAATGATTTCCCGCACGGTCTGTTTGGAAATTCCCGCTCGTTCTGAAATCATATTGATCAGTTCTTCTTGACTCATATCGACATACTCCCCGTTTGATTTGAGCACCGAGCAAAAGGGCTGCATTCGTCTTCACAACAAACGTTCTTATGCCCTAAAGGGAATTCACGCTGTAGCAACTAACGTCTTTCAGTTAAAGTAAGGTATGAAATGCACAAGGGTTTGGCTATAATTTAGGTTATGGAACGAAGGAAGTCAAGAGATATTTTGAAAATGAAGCGGATTCGGCGATTCTTCGATTTTGCAAATGGAAGAAGACTGCCAAATGAGGAGACAGAAAAATATGGCCGGAAAGAGGTGTCCGGTAAGATGTTGATCCGACACGATCTATCAAAGTTGCCTGGGAATCAGGCGTTAACATAAGCTTGCCGCTGAGCGATATGCACGATGAATGTCTGCAACAATAATTTGGAGTCGGTGGAAGTTGACTTCAGTTTTTCATCAACTTCAGAGAGAGCCAGAAAAGCTTCCTCAATCTGATGAACTGAAAAGCGACTCACGGCTTGAGCATATCGATCTGCAAAACTGAAAATGCCGGCCTGAATATACTGCTGATTGCCTTGAACGCCCCTTCGTCTCACATCGTGCAATTTCCACAGCGTTTGGAAAAATCTGGTAAGAACTGCAACCATCATCACCGGCTGTTCGCCCTGCGCCAACATGCGCCCAAGGATTTCGGTCGCTTTCGCCACATCGCACCCGCCGATTGCCCATTGCAGCTCGAAGACACTGAACTCTTTCGAAATGCCGACGACTGCCGCTACATCATCAACTGTAATGGATTTTTTCTCGCCGGTGTAGATGTACAGCTTCTCAAGCTCGTTGACAAGTTCCCGCAGCGAACTGCCAACGTACGCAGCCAGCATCGAAGCAGCATCGGCGTGAATCTCGCGCTTATCTTTTTTTACTCTGCGAGAGATCCAACCGGGGATTTGGTTTTCCCAGAGCGGCTTACATTCAACAACGATGGCTTTTTTCTTCAGATTGACAAACGGCTTCTTCCTGAAATCAGGTTTGGTGCAGGACAGAATGAGGCATGTAGTGGGTGATGGTTGCTCGATGTAGTGTGTCAGCAGCTCAGCGTGCGAGAGCTTGTCCGCGTCGCGCACAATAACCACTCGCCGCTCCGCCGCCATTGGAAAAGATGATGCGTGTGACATTACATCTTTGGCATCGGCTTCATTTCCGTACATAACATCCAAATGAAAGCCGCGCTCATCAGGTGTGAGCGCGGCATTAAGGATAGCATCGGCTGTTTCCTCAATAAGGAAATCTTCTTCACCGTACAACAAGTACAGTGGCGAAAATTCCTTTCTCGCAACTGAGGCGATAACATCTTCGTATGTCAGATCATCTTTTGCCACTGAATCACTTCTTCGGTGTCGGACCGCCGGAATGCATAATGCGAATCTTCTTCACGACGACATCCACTTTGGGACGACCATCGGGCTGCGGGTCTATGTCGACCTGACCGATTTTCTCCACGACCTCAATTCCCTTCGTGACTTTCCCGAAAATTGTATAATTCTTCGGGAGCGTGGTGTTATCCCGAAGCATAACAAAGAATTGGCTGGTGTTGGTATTTGGTCCTTTGTTTGCCATTGCCAAGACACCTTTCATGTAGCCGGCTTTGAAGGAAGGTGTAGCCGGATTTAATTCGTCGGCAAATTCCTTACCCCATGCACTCTCACCGCCCTGTCCCCACACATCCATTTTCTTTTTGTCTTTACTGTTAGGGTCACCGGTTTGAATAACAAAATTCCGCACGACACGATGGAACCGCACGCCGTCGAAATATTTTCGTTCCGCAAGCTTCATAAAATTCTCCACGGTCTTTGGGGCATCCTCGGCATACAAATCAATCTCAAAATTACCCATGGACGTTTCCACTATTGCGCGGTGGGCTCCCGGCACGCCTTCACCCGGACCTTGAGCAACGCCCCGGTCAAAAAATGCGAACATAAAAACTGCAAACAACAGTGAAGCTCCGCCAAAAGAAAGCTGGTTCATTATTTCCTCCTTATGATTATTTGATTAAAAGTAATAAGACATCCCTATCCGAACACCGGCAGAGAAGAAGTTGAATGTCGTTGCTAAATTGCCGGGAGTTTTACCGGCACCGCTTGTTAATTCCCCGATAAAATCCCAGCGCATTTGCGTGCCGAGATGCGCAAACAAATGTTCGCCGAGAGCCGTGTTTGCTTCAAGTTCCAGAACGGTTCCGATACCGCTCCCGGTGAAGGTTGCATCAACGGTCGAATACTTCTCCGAGTAACTGGCGAGATGATAGCCGGCCCCTGCACCCAGCTTAAGATTATATGTTTCAGCTTCATGCAAAATGTACTGACCTAAAAGGGTCGGCATGTGAACATGATAAGAAAACTCTGCAGGTCCAAAATTCGTGCTCTGTGTGTATGAGGCAAGCAAGTATGAGTATTCAATCTTCATGACCCAGTCCGGCGAAAGGGGGATGGTGACCGCGCCGAAGAATTCCACACCGGATTTGAAATTGGAAACACGCTGCACTGTGATACTGTTACCGTTTATCCGATCGACGATATCTTTTACAGTATGATAGTTCACACCCATACCGGCAGATATCCCGATTCTGTCAGAATGGAATTCCGGCAACTGGGCAACGGCCTGAGAAAAAAACATTACCATGGATATTGAAATGATTGAAAGCCATCCTGCAATCCCCCGGCTTCGATGTCCTCCTTCCTTTCCATTCATATGGTTTGCTCTCCCGGTTTTGCAATGGCTTCCGATACTTTGATGTGGTCCTTAAGAAAGAAGTATAAACCGATTATCATTGTGCCGATGAACCCGACTCCGTGTGTTACTGTTGCGTAGCTCAACGCGACATTTTCTGAAATGCCAAACAATTTGGTTAACGTCTGCGAAGCAAACATATGGTATGACCCGGTGCCGCCGGGCGTCGGTATCGCAACACCGATGCTGGAGATTGCCTGGACAACAATCGCTGCTTTGAAATCAAGATTCAAGTCGAACGCAAAGAACGCCGTGTACGCCGCACAAATGTACAGAAGCCAGATTGCAAAACTTTGCCCGATAATGAGCGGGAGCCGTTTGGGTTTCTTGAGAAAGAGAAAGCCATCCAGAAAATCGTGCGTTAGGCGGTCGATCGCCTTAGCCAGTCGTTTCGGAAATATCTTAGCGAGACGAACGATTATTGCATCTGCCCAATCTCTACGCAGAACAAGAGCGACCAGCAGTGCAACAAAGCCCAACGTGAAAAGAGAAATTACAACACGGGCATTATCCAGCCACGGAAATGTTTCGCGTAGCGGCCCGTTATACACGAGCGGCACGATGGCGACAAGAATGAGGAAAAGTATTGTATCGATAATCCGCTCTACGACGATGGTGCCGAACGCGGCACTTCGGGGCACGCCCTCAAGTTTACCGATTGCGAAAGGACGAACAATCTCCCCCGCCCGCGGCAATACATTGTTTACCATATATCCAACCATCACACCTGAGAACAAGTTGCGCATTCCGATGCCGCGCTTAATCGGCTCCAGTAAATATCCCCAGCGCCACGCACGCACTGCATGACTAACAATCAGGCAAACAAACATAAGTAGTATCCACCAGTAATTTGCCTGCTTCATCGAGAGATACATGCTCGCGAAGTCGGTTCCCCGGAAAGCAAAATACAGAAACAGCATTGTAAGTAGAATGCTGAGGATATAACGGACAGTTTGTTTCGTCATCGCCTACGGTGAGAATTATGCGGTTCGGTCAACGCAGGTCAACGGCTTCAACTCCGCTCGGGATTTGAAATGTGAATCGCGAATCGGGGATGCCGATATTGATGCGGGCTTCAAGAACAGTGTACAGCGTCTCCTTGCCGTTGTCATCCACGATCTCAGCTTTCTTGATGAGCCAGGTCGATTCATCGACCCAGAGCTTCATCGTACCAACCATCGAGTCTTCGGACTTAGGAACCAATTTCAGAATCCGGGTCTGTACCTTGCCTATTTTTTCGGAGCCTGCAGAGGACGGAGTGTAATCTTTCGGCGCTGCGGAAAGAATTTTTTCCGGTGTAAGCGAACGTTCGTTTTCTTTATAGTGATCGATCAGCACTTGCTTCGTGGCAGCTGAATACGACCAAACGGTGGCGCCATCCGTTACGATCGTGTTCTTTCCGGTCTCAACGCGGTATTTGTTTCCTTTTTTGATAACGAGCGTCCCGCGAACAGTCTGCTCTTTTTTTGATACGGCGAATTTGGTCCGTTGTGAAAACTTAAACTCTGCATCCTTGATTGAATCATACTTATCTTTAACATTCTCCAGCATCTCTTGCGCTTCCTGCGCACGAAGAGCGGAGTTGAAGAACAGAATAGTTGCTGCCATCATCACCAAACCAACTGCACGGTTCATAATTCGTTCCTTCGGGAAATAGTTTTTGTTTATAGAATTGCTTCGAGTTCTGCTTCTGATTCAACCAGCACTTCACGCGCTTTGCTTCCGTCGAACGGTCCCACAACACCGGCTGCCTCAAGTTCATCCACCAAGCGTGCTGCACGGGAGTAGCCAACTTTCAAACGACGTTGCAGCAAGGAAACGGAACCCTGCTGGTGCCGGACGATTATGCGCGCTGCCTCTTCAAACAATTCGTCCCTGTCGCCACCCATGCCGCTTGCATCGGAACTCCTTTTCTTCTCAACAAAAGAAGGAAGATAATGCGGCTTGGAGTACCCCTGCTGTTTCGCGATATGATTGACGAGCGAGTCCACTTCATCTGTAGAGATGAACGCATTTTGCAAGCGAATCGGTTTGGGGCTGCCGCTTGGCAGATACAACATGTCGCCGTTGCCGAGAAGTTGTTCTGCACCGTTCATATCCAGGATTGTACGCGAATCAGTTTTGGAGGCGACCTGATACGCGATGCGTGCCGGGAAGTTTGCCTTGATAACTCCGGTGATCACGTCAACGGACGGACGCTGCGTTGCAACAATCAGGTGGATGCCGACTGCCCGCGCAAGCTGTGCAAGCCTTGCAATTGGTTCTTCGACTTCTTTCGCAGCCGTGATCATTAAATCTGCCAGCTCATCAATCACCACAATCAAATATGGAATCCGCTGATGCGTCACTGTTTCAGTATTCTTGAGCTTGCCTGCTTTCATTTTTTCGTTGTAGTCCGAAATGTTGCGCACACCGGCGGCGGCGAGCTTGTCGTATCGTTTCTCCATCTCAAACTCAACACCCTTCAACACCAAAACGGAGTTCTTCGGATTTGTGATAATCTCTTCGTTCACATCGGGAGATAAAGCGAGGAAGTGGTGCTTCAATCGTGCGTACTGCGTCAGCTCAATTTTCTTCGGATCAAAAATCACGAGCTTCAGATCGGACGGATGCATCCGGTACAACAAGCTCGCAAGAATTGTATTGATGCCAACACTTTTCCCGGAACCTGTTGAACCCGCAATGAGCAAGTGCGGCATCTTTGCAAGATCGTCGGTGAAGACCTCGCCTGAAATCGTCTTCCCCATCGCAAGCGGGAGCTTGGCATTGGTGTCGCGGAACTTCGCCGAGTTGATGACGCTACGGATGTTGACCATCGAAGGATTGTGGTTCGGAATCTCAACTCCCACCACCGACTTGCCTGGGATGGGCGCCATGATTCGGATTCCTTTGGCGGCAAGCTTCAGCGCAATATCATTTTCCAGACTCACAATGCGGCTGATCTTAACGCCTGTCGCGGGAACAAGCTCATACAACGTTACCACCGGGCCCGGCGTAACCGAAATGTTTTCCAACTGAACATCGAACTGGGCAAGTGTCTCCCTCAACAAATCTGCGTTCGCACGCAGTTCCTCATCCGCAACTTCTTCTCCACTCGCTTTCGGGGCATCCAGTAGTTCCACCGAGGGGAACACATAATCAATCTCTTCAACAACAGTGACGTCAACTTTCCGCTCGTCGAAGTTTACTTCTGCTTCTTCAACTTTCTTTTCGATCTCGAGCCTGATTTCCTTTTGATGCGCGGAAGAAATGGCAGGCACATCTTCTTCACCCGCGTCTTCGTCCCTCAACTGTTCTTCCATCAGATCCGGGCCGAAAATCTTCGGTTCCAGCTTTTTCGAAACAGGGATAACCGGTTCTTCGAGCGGCGGCTTTGCGATGCGGACGGGCGACCGGGTCACGATCTCTTCATTGGCATCGTCGACCACACCTTCTTCAGGATATTGTTTGTTGATGGCAATGCGTTCTGCTTTTCTCGCCGCAAAAGATTCCTTCATTCTTCCAATCCAATTCATCAACTTCAAAAACAGAAGCTTCGCGCGCTCGGCAACATCGTGCAGGTTAAGATCAATTGCCATCACAACAAGGACCGCGAGTGCCGTCAACAAAAGGATCGCGCCGCCGGCCTTTCCAAGCAGTTGCGAAAAAATCAGCGAAAGAAAATCGCCGACAATGCCGCTCCATTCCATCCCCATCCACGCGCCGCCGGAAATAATGCGCAGCATCCCAAACGAGGCGGAAAAGATCAAGGCAAAGAGGATTGTATAATTGGTGATAACAAAAAGTCGCCGCATATCCTTCTTGCGGAGAATCGTCCAGCCAAACAACATCAGCAGCACAGGCAGGCAGAAAATGCTATAGCCGATGGTTGTCTTGATGAGAAACTCGGAAATCATCGACCCGATGAGGCCGAGCCAGTTGTGTGCAGTATCCGCTTTGGCGCGTATTAGTGCATCGCCGGTAAATACTTTATGCAGGTCGGTGATGCGGATGTCGGCGTTCGCTTCATCATTGGCATCGTAGGAAACAAGCGCGAGGAATACGAGCACGGCACTGGCCATCATCAGAAGGGCGAGCACGGAAGTTTTGCGCGCAGAAGATTTTTTTGGGGCGGACTTCGAAGCCGGGGGTGTGCGGCGAGCTTTGTTCAACTCCTCTTGCGCTCGTAGATTTTTTGCCATGTCCTTCTCCGATAGATGTTAGGATTGGAGAGAATTCTTTTCAGCGGCTTTCAGCTTCACAACGTTGCCAAGGAATTGCGGCAACACCGGAATTGAATCTACTTCAGCACACACTTTCAAGTCGCCGGCAAACCCGATCCCGGCGAGATATTGCCCATGTTCGCTCGAGGTCAGCATCTTGTAAAGGGACTTGCTATGATTTTTGTAGAGCGCAACCGAGGCAGTGCCTGCGTCGCCGATCTCAACTCCCTTACTATTCGTCTCCGTCAGTTTTTGTATCAACATTCCGGCGCAGACTGCGTCTTCGAGGGAGAAATTACCTCCACTGCCCGAGCAAAGAATCGTAATATCCCGCTGCAGTTCTTGCAATTTCTTTTCCACTGCTGAAATATTCACGAACCCGCATAGCAACATTTCTTTCGCGTACCGCGCTTTCACCATCGCCAGTGAACCATTCGTAGAGCTGAACACGATCGACTTTCCCTTCACACGTTCTTCGGTATATTCCGACGGTGAGTTCCCGAGGTTGAATCCTTCAATCATCTTCCCCTGCCGCTCGCCGCCAAGAAGCGTCACATCTCCGAACAGATTCCCGACAATCTTCATCGCCGACTCGACTGTCATGACGGGAATAATCTCTTTCGCACCATTGGACAACGCTTTCGCAACGGTTGTGCTTGCTCGTAACACATCAATCACCACCACTGTCCTGTGCCGCAAATACATCTCATCGACTTGATGAGGAGTAAAAAACACTTCAATCCTCATGCGTTCCCCTTGAACATCATTCGATTTTGCGCGCGGCGAACTTTTTACGATTTCAGATTCTACAGCCATCCGTCCCTTCAATCCACCTCGTTTAATCTACTTCTTTATGAACGGAAGTCCCGTTACTGTCGCAGGCACTTCTCTATTCCTGATCATAATGCTGAGGTTCGTGCCTGCCTTCGAGTACTTTAACGGAATATACCCCATCCCGATTCCTTTGTCCAGAATCGGCGAGAATGTCCCGGACGTAACATCTCCGATTTTTTCGCCGTTGGAGTGAATTGCATAACCATGCCGCGGGAATGCTTTCTCTGACAGCGTAAACCCTACCAGCTTCCGGTTCAAACCTTCAGCTTTAGCTTTCGCGATTACAGTCTTTCCGTTGAAGTCACACTTATCTAATTTTGTAATCCAGCCAAGTCCCGCCTCAAGCGGATGAGTGGTCTGGTCGATATCGTTGCCGTACAAACAGAAGCCCATCTCAAGACGCAAGGTGTCGCGGGCGCCGAGTCCGGCGGGCCCGACATTGAATTCTTTCCCGGCATCCATGATTGCATCCCAGACTTTCTTGCCGGTCGTTTTATCGGAAGGAAAATAGATTTCAAAACCGAGCTCGCCTGTATAGCCGGTACGGGAAATAATCATCTCCACGCCGGCAAGTTTTCCTTCTGTGAAATGATAGTACGGGATTGCCGAAAGGTCAACTGCGGTTAACTTCTGCAGTGTTGCAAGAGAATTGGGGCCTTGAATGGCGAGAAGAGAAATCGCATCGCTGCGATTTTCCAGCTTTACTTTGCCCGATACGTTTTGTTGCATCCACTCAAAATCTTTTTGAATGTTCGAGGCATTGATGACAAGCATGAAGCATTCATCGTCAAGATAATACACCAGCAAATCATCGACAATGCCTCCATCGGAGTAACACATTGCCGAGTACTGAACGCGTCCCTTCGAGAGTTTCGAGGCATCGTTCACCGTAATCTTCTGAACGAACGCGAGAGCGTCTTTGCCCGTAACGTACACTTCACCCATGTGGGAGACGTCGAAGATCCCGACGCTTTCACGAACGCGCCTGTGCTCTTCGATGATGCCCGTGTATTGGACCGGCATTTCAAATCCACCGAATTCAACAATCTTAGCTCCGAGCCCCACGTGCGTATCGTAGAAGGCTGTTCTTTTCAGGTTCATGAGATAGGGGGGTTCTCAGGATTAAGTGAGAGATTTTATTTGTATTGATCCGTAATGTCTTTGCCTTGTTTCACCGACACAAAGTGGAAATCTCCCGGAGGAATCGTCGGATCGATTTCGAGCTTCAGGTGCAACCGGAAACTAAACATCATTTTGGTCAACCGGCTAATGTGTCCCTCGCGCAGCATCGATGCAATCGATGGATTGACGCGCAGGACGAGCTTGAACTCCTTTGCTTCTCCCTTGAAGCGGCTGAGCCATCGTTCCAACTGGTTCAACGTGGTGGTGCGTGATTGGACAACGCCGGACCCGCCGCATGAAGGACAAGCCTCCGTGAAGCTGTGCAGAATGCTCTGACGTATCCGCTGCCGCGTAATTTGTACAAGACCAAACTCGGTCATCGGAAGAACGGTAACCTTCGCCCTGTCTTTGCGGAATTCCTTCTTCAACTCTTCGAACACTTTGCGCTTGTTCTTCTCATCATCAAGATCGATGAAATCGATAACGATAATACCACCGATGTCGCGCAAACGAAGCTGTCGCGTAATTTCTCTCGCCGCCTCAAGATCTGTACGCAACGAATTTAGTTCCTGCTCACGTTTAGCTGCGTAGCGTCCGCTGTTCACATCAATCACCATCATCGCCTCAGTCGGCTCGATGATGATATAGCCTCCGCTTTTCAACCAGACTTTGCGGCTGAGCGTTGTCTCAATTTCTTTCTCGATTCCAAAAGTGTCAAAGATAGGCTTCCTGTCTTTGTGCAGCTCTATCTTGTCCAGCATCTCCGGAGAATTGTACTTGATGTAGGCGCTGATTTCTTTGTGAAGTTTTCGCGAATCGATAACGACCCGGGAAATATCGTTGGAGAAAAGGTCGCGGATGACGCCCGAAGTGGTTGCGAGATCTTTATAGAGAAGTGTGGGTGATTTCTCTGTCTTGACGGTTGCCTCAATTTCACGCCATTTGGCGATCAGGTCTTCAAGATCTTTCTTGAACGACTCGTCTTCCTGCCCCTCGGCAACCGTCCGGATGATTGCGCCGAAGCCTTCAGGCAAAATGCTCTGGCAAATCTTGCGCAGCCTGCGCTTCTCTTTGAAGCTTGTGATTTTTTTCGAAATCCCGACTTTTCCGTCAAACGGTAAAAGAACAAGGAATCTACCAGCCAAAGAAACTTCGGAAGTGACGCGAACGCCCTTCTTGCCGACAGGCTCCTTAATAATCTGGACTATAATGTCCTGACCTTTGGTGAGATTGATTTCTCTGCGGGGAGGAGGAGGTTTCTGGTTGGAGCGGCGATCACGACCGCCGGATTCGTTATTACGGGGATTTTGGTGATGATGTGTTTCGGATTCTGCGCCTGCGGTGACAGTCGCGGGCTCTGCTAACTTCTCCTCCTCATCTTCATCATCGTCGTCGCCAATCATTGCCGAGTATTCCTCAAGCCGGTTGCCGATGTCGGAGAAATGGAGAAATCCGTCTTGCTTCAACCCCAAATCTATAAATGCAGCTTTAATGCCGGGCATTACCTTGGCAACCTTGCCAAGATAAATATCGCCGACCATCTTTTCTTTGTTCGCTGTTTCTACAAACAGCTCTGCCAGCCGACCTTCTTCTGTGATTGCAATGCGAGTTTCATTGTCGGCAGCATTGATAATAATTTCTTTCTTCATATTGAACTGTGCGTTCCCATACTACTGAACCTAAAATTGAATTAACCGAGCGGATTGCGGGAACGACGGAGGCGAACTTTTGGATGCGGGCGGACACCCAAAAGGCAACATTCATTACCACCATAAATACCTTCATCGTTACCGTTTTTAATGAATCGGGCGGGAGGCGGGGACTCGCACCTGAAAAATTGATTCACTTCAATGAAATCCTGAAATGCTCACGGCTAAGTTACGGATTAATTATACGGTTTGCAAATAATGGATTCTGGATGAGGAATCGAGGAGGGATAAAAAATGAGGTCAAGCTTCCCTGCGTCACACTTTTGGTAACCGACCGTTGCTTCCTTCCGGACCTGGCGGGGTTGAGCTACTTACGGTTGCGCAGGACTTGACCTCACTAAGACATTCAATATTCAAAATTCCTTGTTTGGTGATTCAATATTCTCAGAGAATCACGAATATCGAACAATGAACGACGAAGAACGATGTTGATTGTGGAGTTGATCGGGATCCCTGTCCGCCGTGCTTCACCTTTGGGCGGACCTGTCCGCCATGCTTCATCTTTAGGCGGAGAACCGACGACCGTCTCTTGCAACTTTTCGATTCTTGTGGAGCTGATCGGGATCGAACCGACGGCCTCCTCGTTGCGAACGAGGCGCTCTCCCAGCTGAGCTACAGCCCCATGACTATTGTGCCGCCACTTATTTGTAACCGCAGCAGAATTCAGAGGCACATTACACCGATTTCAAAATTGCGTTATCAATTTACAAAACATTCTACGCCGGCGCAAGAAAAGAAAACCAGCAACCACGGTTAGCCCCATTCATACGTAACCGGAACACAACCAAGGAAACTCGTTTGCGAATTGCCCATGCGAATGCGGGTAATGTTTCAGTTTCAAATCAAGCTTAGTCCTCCCAACCCCATGTCATGCTGAACCGCTCTTTTTCAGCATCCATTCAAGTTGTTCTTAGTTGGATTCCGAATATGAACATTTCGGAATGACGTGGGCTTCCAAACTGAGACACTACTCAACTGCGTGTTTGCTTGACAATCGTTAATAGCTGAAGTAGATTAAGTACATTATCGATTGCCCTACTCGTGAAAATAAATCCTTCTCAATCAGGCATTTCTCCATGACCTCCAAAGAACGCGTCCACGCCGCCCTTAGTCGGAAGCCCGTTGATCGTGTGCCGATTTTTATATGGTTCCATCCGGACACGACACGTCGCCTTGCATCACTTCTCGAAATACCGCCCTCATTTGTTGGGGAAGCAATGGGAAACGACATCCGGCAGACCTGGGTGAACAACAATCATGCGATGGAAGGAATTGTACATGAGAATGAAGGAGACGAACACACCGATTTTTGGGGAATCCACTGGAGGAGAGTTGACAGGTTCAACCAAATCGCGGGATTTCCTCTTGAAAACGCTGAGCGTGATCAGATCCTCACCTACCGTTTTCCCTACGACCACGTGGAAGAACTTCTGAACCAGATGACACCTGTGCTGAAAGATGCGACGACCTGTTTCATCGGATGTGACATCTCGCCGTGCGTCTTCGAAATGTACTTCTGCCTCCGGGGCATGGGCAACGCTTTAGCCGACATGGCGTCTGACGATGAGCTGACCCGTGAGATGTTCAGGCGATCTGCGGATTTTTCAATTGCATTAGCCGCGCAGGTGTGCAAGCGATTTCCCCTGGATTGGCTTTGGACCGGTGATGATGTTGCCGGTCAGGATTCGATGATGATGAGTCCTTCCATGTGGCGCGATCAAATCAAACCCGAGCTCCAACGGATTTTCAACGTCGGCAAGGCAGCAGATTTATGGCTCGCGCACCATTGCTGCGGATCGTTGCGACCGATTATTCCAGACCTGATCGAAATGGGGATCGATGTTCTCAATCCCATTCAATCCAATTGTCCCGGGATGGATCCGTTGGAACTAAAGAAAGAATTCGGACACGATCTTGCATTTATGGGTGGAGTGGATACAGTTGATCTTCTACCACACGGAACCGTTAACGAAGTCCGGAAGGCGACTGCTCGTCTTCTTCAAGGCATGACAACTGACGGGGGTGGATATATCCTCGCTGCATCCCATACCATTCCCCCGGAAACACCAGACGAGAATATCTTCGCGCTGTTTACAGAAGCGGGAGTGAGCAAAGAAGAAATTTTCGATCGGGCTCTTGCCATACGCGGGACGCTTGCGAACACGACCGCAATAGTGTGAGGTTCAGTAAATATGATGAAATCAAAAGAGCGGGTCCTCACGGCGCTTGCACGACAACAACCCGACAGGGTTCCTGTAAATTATCTTGCGAACCCCGGTATCGATCGGCGCCTGAAGGACCATTACAGACTGGCCGCCAATGATACAGAAGGATTACGCAGAACACTCGGTGTGGATTTCCGCGAAGTAGAGTCCCCGTATGTCGGGCCTGCCCTTCATGAGAACATTCCCGGACGCCGAATCGATATGTTCGGGATCCGTACGCGATGGGTTGAACACGAATCCGGTGGATACTGGGATTATTGTGATTTCCTTTTGCGCTATTCCGATGAGGAGATCATTGACAAATGGCCGATGCCATCTCCTGACGATTTCGATTACGACCTCCTGCTCAACTCATGCGGAAAATTCCGCGAGTACGGTGTCTTTTACGGAAATCCCGGACTCGGCGACATCATCAACAGCGCCGGAATGATCAGGACGATGGAGCAAGTGTTGGTTGACCTTGTCACGGATGATCCGGCCGGACTCAAACTGATCGACAGGAGACTGAACGTTCAGCTCGAGGTAATGAGCCGTTCGCTCGAGAAAGCAAATGGGCTGATCGATTTCGTATGGCTTGGTGAAGATTTGGGAACACAACGGGGGCCCACTATCGGACTGGACCTCTACCGCAAACATATTCGTCCGAGGCATCAGAAATTTGTCGACTTGGCAAAGAGTTACGGTCTTCCGGTGATCATTCATTCCTGCGGTTCAAGCAGTTGGGCGTTCGAAGATTTTATTGAGATGGGAATTGATGCGGTGGATACACTTCAACCTGAAGCAAAGGACATGTCACCGGACTATCTAAAGAAGCGTTTCGGCGGCAGGCTTGCCTTTCACGGTTGCATCAGCACCGCCGGTCCTGTTGCCTACGGTACGGTCGCAGAGACTGTAGAGTATGTGAAGAAAACTCTTGAGATCATGATGCCGGGAGGAGGGTACTGCATCGCGCCCACACATGATCTGCAGGATAACTCGCCAACGGAAAATGTTCTCGCACTTTATGAAACTGCGAAAGCGTTAGGCGTCTACTGAACGGAGATCAGGGGTTGCTTTCCTCGACGGCCTCCAGAAATGCACGGATGTTTTCAAGCGGAACATCGGCGGGGAGATCACATCCCGACGAGGGGACAAAATTTTTCAGCGTGCTCGTCCGCCGCATCAGTTCCATTGTAGCATTCCGAACTTCTTCCGGTGTTCCACTCCGGAAAACGCCGGACGGATCGAGATTACCTGACAGAATGATATCACGATCCTGCACACGCGTAAGAGCTTCCACGATATCCATCGGTTTTCCGAAATGATATATCGCCGCTTCTGCTTCCAAAGTGCCCGCAAGATGTGAAAGCGTCGCTCCGCAGTTGTGGAGTATTACATCGAATGACGCGTCCTGAACTGCATTGGCAATTCTTCTTACAGATTCCGAAGAGAATGTCACGAGTGATCGTGGCGAGAGAAGTCCGGCCGTTGGCTCCGCAATGATGATACCGCTTGCGCCTATTTCCTTGAATGCCCGTGCGTAGTCGATGAGAAAGGACGTCGTCTTCTCAAGCAAGATGGAGATCCATTCCGGCTCCAATGCGGTTGCTTCCAGTGTCTCGCTGACACCGAAAAGACGGCCTGCGAGCGAGAAGGGACCTATCATGCAGCCGAGGACAACATGGTGGCCTGGTGCGGATGACAGCTTCCGCGCGGTTTCCAGGTATATCACTGTACGGCCGCCCCCGATCGCAGGAATGCCGAGGTTGTAGATCTCATCCCGCGAGCTCACGAGCCGCCCGGTAATGGTTGGGACTTCGTCCTCTTCTCTGCGCACATTCGCCCCGAAAGCTTCCGCCTCTACACTCAGATCCATCGCTGTCATCAGTATGGTTGTGTTCAACGTTTCTCTGAGAGCTAGTTGCGCCTGAGATTGATGTTCCGCGTCCCCAAAAAGATCACGGGTTGCGCGGCGAATCAACTTTGCTCCTGGCAGTGAGACCAGGGGCATGGGTATCCGGCGTGGTGAGTGTAATATTTCCTGAGAGAGTCTACCCATTGCGTCACATCAGAATGTGGGGGAAGGTCATCTCCTCAACGTAGATGTCCTGAAACTGTGGATGAGAACTCAAACCCACGTGAGAAATTCGACGGGCAAGTGCGTCCACGGATTCTCTATCGCTAAAGAGAGCGACCTTTGCACCGAGAAGCGCGGTGTTACCTGCAGGATGGATTCGATCGGCGGGGAAATGAAGAAGGCCAATACGGCGGGCACTGGCGACAGAAATATAATTGCCGAATGCACCAGCAAGATGCACGCGGTCGATGTCATCGACCGATGCGCCGAACTCCCGAAGAAGAATATTAATACCAGCAGCAATCGCCCCCTTTGCCAACTGAAGTTCCCTGATGTCTGTTTGTGTAAGATGGACTGCGTCCGTGAGTTGCAATGTGTGAGGAGGTTTGGGTATCCTCCCGTTCGGTTGCACCAGTTCCAGATCCAGGGCACACGCGACCGCGTCAACGAGTCCGCTTCCGCAAATTCCACGCGCAACCATTCCATTTCCCACAACATGTGCCTGCATCTGTCCGTCCCTTATTTCAACCCGTGAGATGGCGCCGGTTGCGGCCCTCATGCCCATTGAAATACGTGCACCTTCAAACGCCGGACCCGCGGCAGTCGAGCAGCAGATCAACCGCTCCCTATTCCCGATGACAATCTCGCCATTGGTGCCGAGGTCGATCAAGCCAGTAAGCTTTTCACTTTCGTGAATTCTTGTTGCAATGATACCGGCAAGTATATCGCTTCCGACAAAACCGCCGATGCAGGGAAGAACCCGGACCCGTGCCCGCGACGCTATCTCCCAACCAAGTTCCCCCGGGGTTCCTTCCCACCCGCCGAGATGCAGAGAGGTAAATGGATATCGCGAAAGAGGCTCGAGATCAAAATCACAAAACAGATGATGCATGACCGTATTTCCGACGAGGACGATATCAGTAAGTTCATCGCTGGCAGAGACTGAAGTCTCGAGGAGTTTTTCGATCATTGTTCGGACTTGCCGCCGAATGAGATTAACCAACGTTTTGCGCCCGGCCGGAGTGACGCCATATCCAACCCGGCTCATGACGTCTGCGCCGTGGCGCGCCTGGTGGTTGAGAGCTGTATTGACGGCCCTAATTCTTCCGGTGCTGAGATCAATCAATTGTGCTACGAGAGTTGTCGAACCGATGTCAACCGCGATACCGAGGCCTGCCCTGGGAATGAAAGAGAAGCGAGAATCGTCGGCGAGAATAGCGGACTCCCACTGGGCAACGTGGAGGGTAAGGTCTGCCTGTGCAGTATGCCGGCACGAAAATCTCCACCCCGCGAGCAGCTCTGCTTCAGTGAGTAGATGACGTTCTTCGTCTGTGATCGGCAGGGTTCCTTCAAGAATCTGAACGCGGCATCCCTTGCAGTGGCCTTCTCCACCGCAGGGAAACTCTACTCCATGCTGGAAGAGAATATCGTGAAGAGGAGTGTCAACATTGACGCGAAGATCTGCACCAAGCGGAACGAGACGGATATGTATCGCTGAACTCACTTCTCGATCCGTTCTGCCGCGATTATCCCATCGTCATACCGCGCGGCGATTTGCCATCCGGGCGGAACCACAAGAAAGTCAGCATCATCCCAATTGCCGTTTACGAGCCGACTGATCATCGTCATATCTCCGTCCACCTGATCGAATTTCCATTGGTTGTCGGCAGCGCGGCGCTCCGCGTGAACACGGAAACTGTCGTTCGGTTCGCTACCCATCCTGATAAAGGTAATTCTCTTGTAATGTTTTGTTTGATCCAACTGTTCATAAATAAATTTTGCGTTATCTTCACCGTATTTCTGCACCAACTCCTCGTAGGTCTTGTCAATCCCGGTCGTATGCTGAATCGAAATCTGATTTAGCTCTCCCGCATCCGAACCTCTTTCAATCCATCCGCTCGTTAGAAAGTACGTCCCGGGATGATCGTTAAAGTATTGCAGATATCGGTCTCTGCTTCCGAAGAACAGAGTCATACAATCGTGGCCACGCGCAATGACGAGTGGAATGGATGGCGCCCGCAACCCGACGATGCCATTATTGCACAGCGCATATCCAAGCAGGATTGCATCGTACCGACTTGCGTCGACGGCATCTACCGCACTCTGCAGCCGGGCGCACATACCAATACACCCGATATCGTGGAGTCCTTTTGGGAGGAACTCGATGTCAATCTGGTGAGGAGAGTGAGCGATGGCTTCACACATCTCACGGTAGAATACTTCACAACTGATGAGTTTGAACTTTTGGGAAGATGGATTCATGTCTCGAAGATGTTGCGGAGTTCATGAATGAATTCAGGCGTTGTACCGCAGCAACCACCGATAAATGACGCCCCGGCATCACGAAGTGCCACAGCGTGTCGGGCGAATTCTTTTGCAGTCTGTTTATAGACTGTCCGACCTTCCGTCATTTCAGGCAAGCCTGCATTTGGCTTTACCCACACAGGAAGAGTCGTCGAGCGGCAAAGGCGCGAACAGATGGGAACATATGCTTCGATGCCAGTTCCGCAGTTCGCACCGATCACATCGGCGCCGGCATCGGCTATCGCCCTTGTTGCATCTTCAGGCGTTGTCCCCATCATCGTCCGATCATGCTCTTTACCGGAATCATACGCCATCGACGCAATCACCGGCAAGCCCGTTTCCTTTGCGGCCGCGATAGCGATGGTCAATTCAGTAAGATCGCTGAACGTTTCCAGAACAAGTGCTGCCGCACCAACTGAGGCAAGGATCTTTGCTTGCTCGGAGAATGCCATGAAAACTTCATCCTCAGTAATGTCGCCCGTCATGAGGAGTTTTCCCGTCGGACCCATGGATGCAAAAACAGTTGCTGAATTCTGAGCTGCCGCTCGTGAGAGACTCACGCCGCTCTCGTTAATGCTCATGAATTGATCGGCAAGGCCGTATGATTTCAACGCAATCCGGTTTCCGCGAAACGTGTTGGTTAGAATGATTGTACTTCCCGCTTCCACATACTGACGCGCAACGTGTTGTACATCTTCAGGATGTGACAGGTTCCAGCTGTCGGGACATTCTCCCCCACTCAAGCCAGCCGCCTGCAATTGTGTGCCCCATCCGCCATCGCATACGACGGGTCGGGAGGAAAGAATATGTCGCAACGTTTGGTGCATGGCCTTATTGAATGCCGGCAAATTTCCGGGCGAGTGCCACGGCAGAATTAGCGTTGCTGCTGTATCCATCTGCCCCAATTGCATCGGCATATTTCTGGGTGATTGGCGCGCCGCCGATCATGATTTTGACTTTGTCGCGTACGCCCGCAGACCTCAATGCTTCGATTGTTGATTTCATCGATCCCATAGTCGTCGTTAACAGCGCGGACATTGCTACCAGAGACGCATTACTCTCCATCGCGGCAGCCGTAAACTTTTCCGGAGAAACGTCCACACCAAGATCGATTACTTCGAATCCCGATCCTTCCAACATTGCCGCGACAAGGTTCTTCCCAATGTCGTGGAGATCGCCTTTCACCGTTCCGATTACAACGCGACCGGCGGGTTGAGCGCCCTGCTTCACCAGAAGCGGACGGATGAGTTCCAGCGACGCTTTCATTGCCCGGGCAGCGATCAACAATTCGGGAACAAAGTACTCATTGGCTTCATACAGGCGACCAACCTCGTT
Source organism: Bacteroidota bacterium (assembly GCA_038247945.1). Lineage (GTDB taxonomy): Bacteria > Bacteroidota > Ignavibacteria > UBA10030 > UBA6906 > CAADGV01. Next base: position 22,998 of record JBBRUI010000020.1, read on the forward strand.
CATTGCCGGAATCATATAATCCTGAACCAACATTTGCGGATCGGCGTTCTTGTCGAGTGCTTGTTGGGTTACTTCTTTCGAGATCTTAGCATTGCCATTCAGTATTGCTTCATACAATTGCTTGAAGTCATCCATAAGGTCGTGCCCTTTGCTAGAAATGAATGCGCCGGAACATCATGATGATGCGCCGTGTTGGTGAATTGTCTCGTACATTGTAACAATGTTCGCGGTCGGTGTAACAGGTTGGATATTATGACAAGGGGCGCAGATCCATCGGGCTCCGGAAAAAATTGCGATGTTGTCCAGCACCTCCTCTCGAACGTCATCGGTGGTTCCGAAGGGAAGCGTCTGCTGGTTGTCCATCGCGCCGTGGAAAACAATCTTCTTCCCAAAGTCGCGGACAAGCACATCACGCTCCATCCCTGGGCAACGCCATTGAATCGGGTTGAGCAGTTCGATTCCGGTAACATCGATCAGATCCGGGATGATGTCGCGGGCAGCCCCGTCAGTGTGGTAGAAAATGTGGATGCCATAACTGCGTGCCAGATCAGCCATTCGCTTTTGATTAGGAAGAATGAATTTCCGGATAAGCGGGACACTCATAAGCAATTGTGTCTGGCTTCCCAAATCCTCGGCAACGTAGGTGACATCAATCCGGCCTTTTCCGATTTCGTAGGTACGCTGGTTCAGGTCATAGTAATAATCAAAGATGTGGTTCAGAGCGGCCATGGCGATATCCGGTTCGACAAGAAGATCCATCATCGCCTGCTCCATTCCTCTCATCGCACAGTAAATCAGGAATGGTTCAAACTCACCTGACCGGATGATGCGATGCCGGGGTGCATTGCGCATCATGAGACGGTACGCTTCGAAGTCGTGGTTCTCCGCCGTTGGCCACGCAAATGCATCGACATCTTCCACCGTCTGTGCGCTCGCCAGCGGATGGTTACCAAACTCGTTATACGATCCTGAACCGTAGTGCATCACCTTCTTCCGGATTCCCCAGATGTCCGCTTCAGTGTCATCCGGGTGATGATTACGGATTCGTGGCGGATTGATGCTGATGAGTCCGTCAATGTGAAGTTTGCAGTAAAGCTCTTCTACATCGCTGCAGGTGAGATCGTGTTGGAGACGCGCTGTGACCTCGTCAGTCGCCCAATAATCCGTTGGAATACGGTCGGGTCGCTCGCCGGCAAACAGCGATAGCCATCGTTCGCGTGAGGTCATCATTTGTCGAGAGGCGAATCGCCGCCGTATAATTTTTGAGACTGCAATAGTTTCATGGAATAATAATCAATCGGTCAAAAGATCCAACCCGTATCTGCCGTATTTGTTTGCCACTTCTACAAGTGCAAGGATATTTTCATCGGGCGTGTCGCGTCCACACTGATCGCCGGTCGCGAGGATAAATCCGCCACCACTTGCAGCCGCCGCAATGCATGCCCTTGCCTCATTCTCAACGTCCTGAACGGAGCCGTTCATCATTGTTTCAAATGTATTCACATTTCCCTTCAAACAGAACTTGTCACCGAACCGGCGTTTTACTTCAGCAAGATCAACATCACCACCGGGCGGACGTTCGAGCGGTTCCATAACATTGACATCTGTTTCAGCATAGTTGATTTCCACAAGCGGTCGGGATTTCCCGCACGTATGCTGATGGCAGATGATACCCGCCTTCTTGCAGGTTGCAGACACGGCTTTGATTATCGGAAGATCGTATTGCCTGTAGATCCTCGGAGAGCTAAGGCTCAACGAAGATGATGATCCTGCCAGCAGAATTTCATCCGGTTGCTGGACGACGATCTGTTGTGCTGCATCCATCGCGAAGGAAAGGTAGAAATCATGAACCTGACGCATACGATCGGGCTCCTCCGACAAATCAAAAATTGCCTGCATTGCGCCGCCGTGTCGTGCCCACACCCAGAACCCCATGAATGTCTCTATTGCAACACCAAAGATTCCCCGGTCACCAATTTTGCTTCGATTCTTGAAAAGGGTCTCATACGACCGCTGCTGCATATACCATTGCAACTTCGGAAAGTCGGTGGCAATGTCTTTGATCATCCCTTCTATCGGCCACGGCGAATCTGCAACCGGATAGCCGGTGATTTCGTTCAAGCGGCCAAACGGTGTATCAATCCAACGTTCCACCTTCAGCACACTTTCATTCTGCTCGATGATTCTTTGGTTCCAGGCTGGCTGCTCGAACATTGTTGCATTGTCGTAGATGTACCAACCATCAATGCCGTAGTAATCGACAGCACCAAGATATGCCTCATCAAGTGGCGGATCGTTGTGGAAGTAGATATCCCAGAATGGTTTACCGGTTAGTCGGGCAGGAACCATGTTGGAAATGTCAGGCATTACCGGAACCCGATCGGGCATGCCGAGCCGCATAGCAGTAAGAATGCGATCGTGCGGAGTCATTGTTTTAGTTTTGGTCATTAGAGGGTTCAATTCAGAAAAAGATTTTCCCGGAACGTGTCAGTGAACGTATTCAATTGCCGAATGGGACAAGCGTATCCATTCAACTCTCTAGGATTTTTTCGTACGAAGGATTTTGTAAGAACGAGGACGTAGCCGAAGTTGGCTTTCTATCTTTCTTGCGATGAAAGTCTTCGTGCTTTTTCGGAAGAGGATGATTGTTGTTTTTAACGGCAATCCGTTGGATTGAACAACTTTCCTTCTGTGAGAAATGCTGAAATAATATACGCCAAAGTAATGTTTGAAAAACGAAAATCTTTTACAAACCGCAACAGCGCATTGACTCACAATAAATGTAACCGAACGGGAGTTGCGAACAAGTCGTTGCCTCATAATCTATGTAACCATCAGTTACGGGAGGATTATGAGCAACAAATCAAAACGAGAGTATGTGGATGCAATTCGGGAGCGTTACCGTCTTGCTTCCAAACGCAGCAAGCAGCACATCCTGGATGAGTGTTGCCAAGTCTGCGGCTATAATCGCAAGTATGCAATCCGGGTGTTGAATGCACCACCACGCTCAACACACCCTTGCTCGTCACGTCGACCCGGACCATCTCCCCAGTACACGCATCCCGACATACTCCGCTTCCTCAAGCGTCTCTGGAAGGCAAGCAACCTTGCTTGCGGGAAACGACTCAAAGTGATGATTGCTCTCTGGCTTCCCTTTGACCAGACGATTGCTGCGGAAGCTCGTGCGCAATTGACAACAATTTCCGCTGCGACGATCGATCGGATGTTAGCGCCGTTTCGACACTTGCACACTAAACGAGGACTGGCAACCACCAAACCAGGTTCTCTGCTCAAGAAACATATCCCGATCAAAACCAATCAGTGGGATGAGCATATACCCGGATGGCTCGAAGCGGACACCGTCGCCCACTGTGGAACTTCTATGGCTGGCATGTTCGTCTTCACGCTCAATACGGTGGATATTGCAACAAATTGGTCAGAACAACGTGCACTCTGGGGCAAGGGTGAACAGGGAACACTCACGGCTTTGAGAAGCATCGAAGCAGATCTTCCGTTTCGTCTACGGGGCTTTGATTGCGATAACGGGTCTGAGTTTATGAACTGGACGATTCTCGACCATTACACCAAACGCAAACGCCCTGTGGCTTACACACGCTCGCGTGCATATCACAAAAATGACAACGCACATATTGAGGGAAAAAACTGGACGCACGTCCGCCAGTACTTAGGGTATGAACGCTTTGATGACACTGCCATCGTGCCGCTCCTCAACGACCTCTACACCAACGAATGGCGTCTGCTCATGAACTTCTTTCTCCCGTCAGTCAAACTCACCGCCAAACAACGCATCAAGTCTCGCACCATCAAAACGTATGACTCGCCAAAAACTCCG
>JBBRUI010000021.1:0-26417 GCA_038247945.1 Bacteroidota bacterium
CTATTCCTATGAAGACGAGACAAGAGCTTAATTAGGGGAGTTGTCTATACGTACTATCGGGGGAGTGACACCTGAAAAATAGGTATTAAGCACGTTTATTTCAATGCCGTTGCCATCATAGGGCGATTTAGTTATATTGTTGCCCAAGTTTGTTCAACTTTTGAGCGCATTTGAGTCCGAAGAGGTTGATTATCGCGATCGACGGCCCCGCAGCAGCAGGGAAGTCAACGACGGCAAAATTGGTAGCGAAAAACCTCGGCTACTTGCATGTTGACAGTGGGGCAATGTATCGGGCGGTGACGCTTAAAGTTTTGCAAAAGGGAATTTCGCTCGATGCTGCAGAAGAGATAGCAAAACTTGCGCAGATAACACGCATCGAATTGCGTGAGTCAAATGGCTCCTTGACAGTTTTGTTAGATGGAGAAGACGTTACCCGCGAGATTCGCATTGTGGATGTAACAAAGGCTGTCAGCAAGGTAAGCAGCATTAAGGAAGTCCGTGCGGCAATGGTTCGCGAACAGCGAAAGTTGAGCGCACAGGGTGGTGTTGTAATGGATGGACGCGATATCGGGACGGTAGTGTTTCCAAATGCAGAACTCAAGATTTTTATGGTGGCGAGCATTGATGAAAGGGCGAAGCGGCGTTCCGAGGAATTGGTTGCAAGCGGACTTCAACCTCGTCAGGAAACTTTGAAAAAAGAAATTGCTGATCGTGATCTGTTGGATTCAACGCGTAGTGAAAGTCCTTTACGCAAAGCCGATGACGCGATTGAACTGGACACGTCCAATATGACAATCGACGAGCAAGTTGAATTTATAGCAAAGAAAGCTAACGAGATACTCAATCGATGAGAGTTTCGATCGATAAAAATTCCGGATTTTGCTGGGGCGTTGTGCGTACAGTGGACATCGCGGAAGAAGTTATGCAAGAGTTGCCGGAGTTGTATTCGCTTGGTCCCATCATCCACAATCCGATGGAGATCAATCGGCTGAAGGAGAAAGGGCTGGAGACAATTACGCGGGATGATTTCGAAAGGTTGAGAGGAAAGAAAGTTCTGATTCGTGCGCACGGAGAGCCGCCTTCGACATATGCGCTGGCTCGTGAATATGGGATTGAATTGATCGACGCCACGTGTCCGGTCGTAACGAAGGTGCAAGAGCGAATCAGAAAATTCTACGACAAGGGATATCAAGTCGTTGTTTTCGGTAAGAAAGATCATGCAGAGGTGATCGGGCTTGTGGGCCATACGAACAATGAAGCGATCGTCATCAAGTCAGTCGAGGAAATCTCGAAAGTAGACTTAACGAGAAAAACAGTTCTCTTCTCGCAGACGACGATGGACAAGCCGACGTTTTACGAGATTGCGAAAGACCTGAAAGAAAAGATTCAGGCGGAGTTTGAAGTCGGGACGTTTGAAGAGTCGGCGCTCGATTTCCACGCGAAGGATACAATCTGCGGCCAGGTTTCGGGACGGGATAAGAAACTTCGTGAGTATGCATCGCAGAATGATGTGATGATTTTTGTCGCCGGCAAGAATTCATCCAACGGCAAAGTGTTGTATGAGATTTGCAAAGAGGCGAACCCGAACACATTTTTCATCGAAGACGAATCTGAGTTGAAGCAGGAGTGGTTTGATGGGAAAGAGGCGGTGGGCATCAGCGGGGCAACGAGCACGCCGCAGTGGTTGATGGAGAAGGTGAAGACAGCGATCGAAACTTTAAATCCTGAGCATTTTTTAGCGAAGGATCTCGTCGCGTCTGAGTTGCAGTGAGATTTTTCGCATTGATTAAAATTTGTGGTTACGCGCGTTAGGGATACGGAAGGTTGCCCCGCTTTTCAGGGGCAAGTGTTGCGACGTGCTTTTCGGCGCAACACCGGAGCGAAGCGAAGCCTGTAGGAGCCCGACCCCGTGAGATAGGTTGCTAAAGCAAACTACACTTCTAAGTACACAGGATGCGATTAGAACAGTGTTCACGTCTTAGATAGATTATCTCACGGGGAAACGCCCAGACCCTTCGACTCGCTGAAAAACGTTCGCTCAGGGTGACACAAGTAAATGAGAATCGATAAGAAGCAGGACAGTCAAGAAAAATTAGTCATCACAAACAAACTAATCATAAACCAAAAACATGTTACCTTCGGAATGTTGGCGTTGCAATCTGATGACGTTGCGACGAATGATGTTCACGAAGGATGTCCCGCCAACAACGGGATGTTATGTTAAACAACAGGAGGATTAATGGCTGAATTCAAAAACAGCGTTATCGAAGAAGTAATTGGTCGTGAGTACGGCGAAGCCGAGTACAACGATCTCAAGAAGCTCTATGAAGGCTCGATGGGCAAAATCAGCGAGGGCGAAATTGTTAAAGGCCGCGTTGTTGCCATCCACGATAACGAAGTGTCGGTGGATATCGGGTTCAAGTCGGAGGGTACGGTTCCTCTGGCGGAGTTCACCAACAAAGATGTGCTTAAAGTTGGTGATGAAATTGAAGTGTTTCTTGAGGCGGTTGAAAACAAGAACGGACAACTTATTCTTTCACGCAAGCGTGCAGACTTTATGCGCGTGTGGGAACGCGTAACAAAAGCATTTACCACAGGTGAAGTGTTGCAAGGCCGGTGCGTCCGCCGTATTAAAGGGGGAATTGTTGTTGACTTGCTCGGGATCGACGCATTCCTTCCGGGTTCGCAAATTGATGTGCGCCCCGTCCGCGACTTTGATGCGTTCATTGGAAGAACGCTGGATTTCCGTGTCGTGAAGATCAATCATCCTTCAGAGAATGTTGTCGTCAGCCATAAGGTGCTTGTCGAAGAAGAAATGTCAGGCCAGCGTTCTGCAATTCTCGAGAAGCTGGAGAAGGGACAAGTACTGCAAGGTACTGTCAAAGCTATCACGGACTTCGGTGTGTTTGTTGACCTCGGCGGCGTGGACGGGCTTGTGCATATCACTGATCTCTCGTGGGGACGTATCAGCCATCCGTCGGAGATCGTGAAGCTCGATCAGCAGATCGATATCGTGGTTTTGGATTTCGATCAGGAGAAGAAAAGAATCTCGCTCGGCTACAAGCAGTTGCAGCCGCATCCGTGGGAAAAGATTGAGGACAAATATCCGGTTGGCAAACAGGTCATCGGAAAGATTGTTTCGCTCGCGGATTATGGTGCGTTCGTCGAAATCGAAAAAGGTATCGAAGGACTCATTCATATTTCCGAGATGAGCTGGACTCAGCATATCAAACATCCGTCGCAGGTTGTTTCGATGGGACAGATGATTGATGCAGTTATTTTGAGTCTGGATAAGGACAACAAGAAGCTTTCGCTCGGCATCAAGCAACTTGAGCCTGATCCGTGGTTGAACCTGATGGGCAAGTATCCCGTTGGCTCGCGCCACAAGGGCGTTGTTCGCAACCTGACAAACTTTGGCGTGTTCGTGGAGCTTGAACAGGGCGTCGACGGGCTCGTGCACATTTCAGATCTTTCGTGGACGAAGAAGATTCGCCATCCGGGGGAAGTTGTGAAGAAGGGCGACGAGATCGACGTAATGATTCTTGGTGTGGATGTGGATCAGCGCCGTATTTCGCTCGGCCACAAACAGATCGAAGACAATCCGTGGGATCGCTTCGGTGACACGTACAAAGTCGGAACCGAAGTTGAAGGCAAGATCGTCCGCATTATCGAGAAGGGCGTGATTGTCGAACTTCCGATGGGCGTGGACGGCTTCGTCCCTGTTTCACAACTCGCTCAGGCGCAGGTGAAGAACATTGCCGACAAGTTCAAGGTTGGCGATGCACTTCCGCTGAAGGTGTTGGAGTTCGAAAAGGAATCCAAGAAGATCGTTCTCTCCGCAGTGGAAGCGCTGAAGGATAAAGAGGGGCACTTTGTTGATGAGTACATGGCGCAGCATAAGCTGCCCGCATCAACAATTGGCGACTCGGCAACCATCAGCGGTCAAACGACGGAAGAAGAAGATACTTCCATTCCGGCGGAGAACTAAACGGTACGTAATTGAAAAACAAACACCTGCCCGATGAAAGTTGGGCGGGTGTTTTTGTATTGACATTACAACGCGCTGGCTCATAGCCGCATGAAGGTTTTAAAAGATATATTTGGGAAACAAATTCGTCTAAGTGATGAGCGGCTCCGACATATTAAAGAATTTCATCCGGAACTAAGAAATCAGGTAGCGAAGATTCGCGAGACCCTTCTTCATCCAGACAGAGTTGTTCGCTCTAATTCTGACCCGGAAGTTGAATTACACTATCGTTTTTTTCATGAAACGCCGGTTGGTTCCAAATACTTATGTGTGGTTGTGAAGTCGTTAGACAGCGATTATTTTGTCCTTACAGTATACTTCACGGACACAACCAAACGAGGAGAACTGCTATGGTTGATGGGAAGAAAATAAAAGTCTGGTACGACAAGGAAGGAGATTTTCTGGAAGTTATGTTTGAAAAGAGAGCAGGACATTTCCGGGAAACCTCAAACGACTCAGTGATGGAGAAGATAGATTTGAAGGGAAATGTCATTGGGTTCTCGATACTAAAAGTCAGTTCCCGTGCATTGCGCAAGCCACTATCATTCACACTAAAAAATCGGGTTGCTTGAAGCGCGTCGCTCTCCATACCCTCGGCTGTAAACTCAACCAGGCCGAAACCTCCATACTAAGCAAGCGGTGCTCCAAAGCGTTGATGATGCAAACAAATTCTTGAGTATCTTGTTCTTGAAAGGAGAGACAACGTGAGAACGTCAAACTTGAATGTTCCTCTCTCACCCAAAGAGATTGAATCGTTAGAGCAGTACGCGCAAAGGCATAAGCTTACAGCGTCCGAGTTGCTTCGACGTTATGCAAGAAGGTTGCTTCGGAAAAAGCGGTATGCTATTTCCCCCGATGTCAAGAAAATGACTGGCATTCTTCCTCGAAGCAAAGATGCGAGAGCGGAATACCATGAGTATTTGCTGAAGAAACATTCATGAGAATTCTGCTTGACCTTAATGTCATACTTGACGTTGTGGAAAATCGGTTGCCGGATGCAGAGTTCTCGTCTGCTGTGATAAGTGTAGTCGGCAGAGAAAAGATTCCAGCATTCGTTCCCAGTCACTGCGTAACAACGATTTATTATCGGGCGGCAAAACATCTTGCTAAGACAAAGGCTGATGAAGCAATTGATTGGCTTCTCGAAAGATTTGATATATTGTCTGAGGATTGGGATCTGTTTCTTCGTGCGCGCAAACAGTCAATGAATGATTTTGAGGATGCTGTAGTTGCAAGCGTTGCCGAACTCAATGGATGCAATTACATCATTACGCGAAATCTCAAAGATTTCAAGAACTCGCCCGTTGAAGCTGTAACACCTGAGGAATTCCTGCAAATCCTTGATGATATGAACTGATGCCTCGCGTCGCACTCCATACCCTCGGCTGCAAACTCAACTACGCCGAAACTTCCATGATCGGCAAACAGTTTGTCGACCGTGGGTTTGAAGTTGTCGAGTTTGGCGATCAGGCTGATGTCTGCGTGATTAACACATGCAGCGTTACCGAGCGTGCAGACCGTGAATGCCGCCAACTCATCCGCCGCGCATTGCGTACATCGGAGAATCCACTCGTAGTCGTAACGGGATGCTATGCGCAACTCGAACCCGAGGAAGTAGCTTCAATCGATGGTGTGGATCTTGTGTTGGGGGCAAAGGAGAAGTTCAATCTCTTCGACTACATCTCGCCGGACTCCATCGAGAAAAATCAGTATCCTCATGTTCACGTTTCCGACATCGGCACGGTTGACAATTTCGGCATTGGCTATTCGACAAGCGCAACAGATCGGACGAGGGCATTTCTGAAGGTGCAGGATGGCTGCGATTACAATTGCAGCTTTTGCACAATTCCGCTTGCACGCGGCGCGAGCCGCAGCCAATCCATTGAAGCATGTATTGAGCAGGCAAATATTCTTGTTGGACAAGGCTACAAAGAGGTCGTGCTAACGGGCGTGAATGTTGGCGACTACGGAAAGAAGGACGGGACAAATCTGATGGCATTGCTGCGCCGGCTGGTAGACGTGAGCGGCCTCGAGCGTATTCGCATCAGCTCTATTGAGCCCAATCTTCTGACGCACGAAATACTCGACTTCGTTGCGGGCGAGAAGAAGATGGCAAACCATTTTCACATTCCACTGCAAAGCGGTTCGGATGAGATTCTGCGCGGGATGCGTCGGCGCTACAATACGACGTATTATCAGGATTTGATTCAACGCATTAGAAAGCAAATTCCGGACTGCGGTATTGGCGTGGATGTGATTGTTGGATTTCCCGGCGAGACTGACAAGCATTTTGAAGAGATACAATTATTTCTGACCGAGCTTCCTGTCTCGTATCTTCACGTCTTTACGTATTCAGAAAGGCCAAACACTCCGGCGGCGGAATTCGGCAAAGCGATTGAACCACGCGTTCGTTTCAAGAGAAACGAGACTCTGAGAAATCTCAGCCAAAAAAAGAAGCATTTGTTTTATCGGGAGATGATCGGATCGACGGTGGAGGTGTTGATGGAAGGCGAGATCGAAAATAATATGCGTTTTGGCTATAGCGACAATTATGTGCGGGTTGGCTTGCCTGCGGATCAGACGCAAGAGAATACATTTGTGCGGGGGAAGATTGTTGAAGTCCGGAATGGAAAGTGTTTTGGATCCGTCATTCTGAATGGAGCGAAGCGAAATGAAGAATCCAGTTCATGTGCTTTTCTGTTCGGGAACTTGGGAGGCGGAGATTCTTCGGCACTGGAAGGCGTGCCTTCGAATGACAAATCGAGGGCAGAGGCAGAATGAAAATCACCGCGGTAGAACCAAATAGCATTGCCGAAGAACTCGGACTTCAAATCGGGGACGAGTTGCTGGAAATTAACGCCAAGCGCGTGGCTGATGCTATTGATTTCCGCTTCTACGAGAACGATGCCGACATTTCCGTGAAGATTGCCCGCAACGGCGAGATAACAATCTACGATATCGAAAAAGATGAGGGCGAGCGCATCGGGGTGGACTTTGAAGACATGAAGATCCTCGCATGCGGCAACGATTGTATTTTCTGCTTCGTCGATCAGAATCCTCAGGGACTTCGAAAGCAAGTCTACTTCCGCGATGGCGATTACCGGTTATCGTTCATGTATGGCAACTACACGACGATGACAAACGCAGGCCCGGCAATTCTCCGCCGCATCATTCAACAGCGTTTATCTCCCCAATACATTTCGGTCCATGTTACGGATTACGAAGTCCGGAAACTTCTGATGGGTTTGAAGAAGGATGATTTGATTCTGGAGAAAATCCAATTACTGCACGACAATAACATTGACATGCACACCCAGATCGTGCTGTGTCCCGGATTGAATGACGGGGCAATCCTTGAGAAGACGATACTCGACTTATACCGTTTCAACAAGCATATTATTTCGCTTGCAATCGTTCCCGTTGGATTAACGGATCACCGGTTCGGACTTTATGATTTGAAGAAAGTCGATAAAGGGTATGCGAACTCCTTGTTAAACACTGTTGAAGTGTGGCAGAAGAAATTCAAGGATGAGATTGGCCGATCATTCGTGTATTGCTCGGACGAGTTCCACATTGTCGCGGGACGTGAGATTCCCGCGGAAGAATATTACGATGACTTTCCACAAACTGAAAACGGAGTCGGAATCGTTCGAAGCTTTATCATGGAATTCAACCGTCAAGCGAGGAAGTTTCCCCGGAAGCTTTCATCCGAAAAGAAACTGACGATGGCAACGGCAGAATTGCCGGCAGGGTTTATTCAGGAGCATCTCACTCCATCACTCCAACGCATTGGCAACCTCGAACTTGCGGTGAAGATTGTTCCGAACACTCTTTATGGCAAAAGCGTGACCGTTGCTGGACTTCTGTCGGGAAAATGTTTAATATCATCATTGAAAGGCGAAGAGCTGGGGGACTTGCTGTTGTTGCCGCCCGATATTTTGAACAACGATTCACTCTTTCTTGATGATATGACTGTACCGCAACTTGAAGCAACGCTCGGCGTTCCCGTTATGATATTCGATGGACGCTGGAGCGATGTGTTTAACACACTCACGAAACGGAGACGACACGCACCCTTTGCTACCGCGTAGTTCCCAATCATTCCGCGTCTACAACAAAAGGCAAAAAGCATGTTCAGACTCCGCTGCATTATTGTTACTGTATTCATAGTCGCATCATCTCTCTTTGCAGGCGAACCCGCAAGACGCCCGTCCCGTTTTGAAATCCAACACGACTTATTCGTCTCGTCCGGACATTTGGACTCGACAAATTTTGTGATGCAAGCCGAACCGGCTTCCCGCCAGAAAAAATCGGTTGGGCTCGCGGCAATTTACTCGCTTTTCTTGCCGGGGCTTGGTGAATATTACGCTGATGGATTAGGCTCAGGAAAGTATTTCGCAATTGCTGAAGGCGTTTTGTGGTTGACGTTTGCAACGCTTGATATTCAGGGGAACTCCTTGCGGGACGATGCCCGCACATTTGCGGTGTCGCACGCCGGCATCAATCCAATCGGCAAGAATGATCAATTCTATGTCGACATCGGAAACTTTCAGAACACGCAGGAGTATAACGACAAGCGCTTGCGGGAACGAAGTCCCGATCGACTGTACAACACAGCCGCAGGTTACGGGTGGGATTGGGATTCCGAACTTGCGAGAACTGCATTCAAGGATACACGCATTTCTGGTGAAACGGTTTTGAACAATAGAAAATTTGTTGTGCTCGGACTCGTGCTGAATCACATTGCAAGTGCAATCAATGCAGCCCGGTCTGCCATCTCGTACAACAAAGAAACGGCCGACCAGATGGGAGAACTCCATTTCAAGGCAGACATCATTGGCGGTCTGGCGAACCCCCAGGGCGTGATGGTTACCGTGAGCAAAGGATTTTAATTTCTCTCTTATCTCCGTTTCCCGCCTCACGTAGTTGGATTTGTGGTTTATCATGCGAAACATAAAATTAGTTCTCGAGTATGACGGTACAGATTTCGTTGGCTGGCAAAGCCAGACGAACGGACGAAATATTCAGGATGAAATAACAAATGTGCTTGATCAGGTTTTACAGGAACCCATTACATTAATTGGCGCGGGACGGACCGACTCCGGCGTTCATGCACGCGGGCAGGTGGCGAACTTCAAAACGAATTCAGCGCTCGGCGTAAGTTCGATTCTGAATGCACTGAACGGAACATTACCCGAAGACATTTACATCCATTCGTCGGAAGAGGTCGGCGAGAATTTTCATGCACGGTTTGATGCGCGGGAGCGAACCTACAGATATTTTATCGCCCTCAAACCAACGTCGATCGGACGCCAATATCAGTGGTACGTAAAATATGATCTGGATATGGATGCGATGAACCGTGTTGGGCAACAGATTCTTGGTGAGCAGGATTTTCAATCGTTTGCAAAAACAGAAGCTGACGTTGAGCATCACCGTTGTACTGTTCTGAAATCCAAATGGACAAAAACCCAGGCAATGATGATTTATGAAGTCCGTGCGAACAGGTTTCTGCATGGCATGGTGCGCGCTCTGGTAGGGACGATGGTGGACATTGGACGCGGTTACATTCCCATTACGCAGTTTCAGGAAATCATGGATGCCAAAGACAGGCGAAAGGCGGGTATGGCTGTTCCGCCTTCAGGACTTTTTCTTGAAGAAGTTACGTACTGATTGCCCATGAACCGTTTTCTCAAATCCATTTTTTCTTCCTTCGTCCGCATTGCCGCATTCACGTTATCTTCAATCTTCCTTTTCTCCCAAACGATGGCGAACTCCACGACGATCTCTTATACATTAGGAATGTCCAAACCCCAGACTCATCTCTTAGAGGTGGAGATGAAGTTGGATAGTCTCGATACAAATGAGAAGACGTTGGAAGTTGCGATGCCGAATTGGAGGACGGGACGGTATCTGATACTCGATTTTGCCGGGGGTATTGTTGAGTTCAATGTGGTCGATGGTGCGGGCAAGCCACTTCTCTGGAAGAAAACAGACAAGAGCACATGGCGAATCGAAACGAACAACTCGCCGGCTGTTCGGGTTCAGTATAAAGTCTTTGCCAATGAATTTAATTTGCGGACACGAGGCTTAAATGATGAACACGCATTTGTCGATGGCTCGGCGGTGTTTATGTATGCGGATAAATATCGCTGGCAGCCCGTTACACTCACCGTTATTCCATTCGGCAACTGGCATGTGACAACGGGGCTGGATTCAGTTGCCGGGAAGAGAAATGAATTCACCGCGCAGCATTACGAGCATCTTGCAGACTGTCCAATGGAAATCGGCAACCAAAAGGATTTCAATTTTACGGTGATGGGAAAAGACCACGTGCTGAGCATGGCCGGCGAAGGAAATTATGATGCCGCAGTTTTGATTAGCGATATTACGAAGATCGTCGAAGAGAATACAAAATTCTGGGGCGGACTTCCGTATGAACGCTACGTGTTCATGTTCTCTCTCAGTCCATCGGCGGGTGGCGGGACTGAACATATCAATTCTGCTGCTATGGGAGCGAAGCCGTTTATTTTCAAAAGTCCTGAAACCTATCCGGGATTCCGAAGCCTTGTCTCGCACGAGTTTTTTCATACGTGGAATGTAAAGCGTTTGCGGCCTGCCGCACTCAACACGTTTGACTGGACGAAGGAGAGCTACACGAAAGAACTCTGGATCGCGGAAGGCACGACATCCTATTACAGTGGCTTGATGTTGTTGCGGGCAGGGTTTTCAACGGCGCAACAATACACCGACAATATTGCATCCGCCGTCGAATCAGACCGCGGCCGTCCCGGCAATCTTAGGCAATCGCTCTCCGATTGTAGTTTCGACGCCTGGATCAAATTTTGGAAGAGTGGAAAGCAGTCATTCAATTTTGACACTGACTATTACGGAAGGGGATCGTCCGTAAGCCTTATTCTCGACTTAACAATCCGCCATACGACAAACAACAAGCACTCGCTTGATGACGTGATGCGTGAAATGTATCGTCAGTTTCCGTTGGGTAAAGGCGGATATACAATTGCCGATTTCCGGAACGTGAGTGAGCAAATTGCCGGCTCGAGCTTACAGCAATTGTTTGACGACTATGTTGATGGCTCAAAGCCGCTGCCTTGGGAAGAAGCATTGTCATATGCCGGTTTGATTCTCTCAGAAAAGAGTCCCGAGAAAAAAATCTGGCTCGGCGCCACGACAAACGATGTGGGTGAGAAGACGATCGTTAACCGCGTTGTCGCTGGTTCTCCTGCATACGAAGCCGGCCTCGATCCCGATGACGAAATTGTTGCCCTGGACGGTTACAAAGTCCGTACGCGTGATTTAATCTCCCGGATTTCTGACTTGAAGGAAGGAACCCGCGTCAGACTCACCGTTTTCCGGGATGACCGCCTGCGTGAATTCGATGTCGTGTTGCGAACCAACGAGAACGTTCCAATGAAAGTGACGAAGGTCGAAAAACCATCGGCTTTACAAAAGGCAATTTATTCCTCGTGGCTTGCTTCCTCCACTGAATCCAAAGAGAAGAAATGAGCTGGGTGTTTGGTGCAATCCACGACACTTTTTCTCCCGACGCTCAACAAAGATTCCGCTCAATCCATTCCGACCCAATTCAATCGTACCGTTCTGAAAAAATCTATGTTGCTGTCGGTGGGCTGAAAGAAACCTGCCGAAGCGGATCGTTTCAGGAAAATGAATCTCAATCGAAAGGCTGGGCAGTTATAGGGTCCGGACTCAGGCTCCGTAGCGATGATTGTATTTTCCTTTCCTCCCCCGATTGGCAAAACCTTTTCGGACAAGTCGAGCCCGTCTTCTCAACAATCGATGGACATTTTTGTGCTCTTCGTTGGAATGATGATTCAGTCGAGGTGTGGATTGATGAGATCGGGTTGAGAACGTTATATGTCGCGCCTGCGAAAGAGGGTTATTTATTTTCTACGCGGCTGGATTGGCTCGCGCAAGCTGCTTCTCTCGACAACATATCCTTTTCAGAGTTGGGATCGGCGTGGCTGCTGACAAACAAACTGAACTACAACTCACCCATTCACAACATCACCCGGATTGGTCCGGGCGGCAGAGCGCGTATAACAGTGAATTCGTTCACGTCAGCAAACCAGGCGTGGACTGCGAGGGTTGTTCCGGAAGCGAACTCCTCTCTCGTAAATACGCTTGAAGGATTTGTCCATCCTGTTATCGCGGAGACAGGTTCACTTTCGCTCGGGATGTCCGGTGGATTTGATTGCCGCTTGCTGCTCTCGCTCTTGGTGTCCCAAAAGAAGACCCCGTTCGTTCTTCACACATTCGGTTCTGCGAAGAACCCGGACGTGATAATCGCAAAAGATATTGCCGGACGTCTGCAGATTTCACTCACGCAATACGATGAGCCATTGCCGTCAGTCGATACGACAATTTCACTTTTGAAAACATACGTTGCTCAGACAGGCCTAACCGGTCCTGCATCGTCAATGTTGAAACTTCGGTATTACGAAGCAATGCACCGAGAAGGGAAAACCTTGATCGACGGCGGATACGGCGAGATCTCCCGAAGGCAAATGGGAAACCGGTTGCTCAGCAAAGGTACAAAGATATTGGGGGAAGGAGATTCTGAAAATCTATTTCCACTCTTTGCGATGCATCGGGCATCGATATTTAATCAAGACGTAGTTAAAGAGATGCGTGAAGCGGCGAAACAGGAAATTACTGAAGCGTGGGACGGTATGCCCTCTATAGATTCAATTGGTGCGGAGAATTTTATCGACCTCTTCCTGATTCGAACGCGGGTAGCAAACAACAGTCCCGGTCCACAAGATTGGATCGACAGTCAAATCGTGAATTACATGCCCTACGCTCAACCGACATTCCTCCGCCAAGTATTTCGCACGTCTCTTACGGAACGGCGTAACGCCAGGCTCTACAGACGGTTGACCAGGAATGAAGGTTCTGCCTTGTGGCGGTTTCCGTTGGCGAAAGATGGAGTCACATATCCGTACCCGTTCACAACAATCCCCGCGTGGTTGTG
Source organism: Bacteroidota bacterium (assembly GCA_038247945.1). GTDB lineage: Bacteria > Bacteroidota > Ignavibacteria > UBA10030 > UBA6906 > CAADGV01. The sequence goes on from JBBRUI010000021.1 coordinate 13,041, forward strand.
GCGAAATGGGAAGGAAAAATTGAGATTGAAGTATCAAGAACCGTATCGTCGTCAGCTTCTTCTGCACCTGAGGGAGTTTGTTCAGGATATTGCACACTCAAGTCAGGCACGGCAGTTTTCTCCATATGACTATCCGAAAATCCTCACCGCAGTCAAGAGTTTTTATGCGGGGAAAGATGAATTCGCTTCAGACGTTGATTGGTGGTTGACATTCGAGATGTGGAGAAGAAGTCTGAACTCGAGATAATCGGATAGAATTTTTCCTTCCGTGATTTGACAGTCTTGAGGAATATTTCGTACTATGTAGCAAGTCCGTTCCAATCTTCCTTTTTCCAAAAAAAAAACGCACGCGTAACAGGAGGTTCCATGAGTCCAAACACCTCAAAGCTCCGCCTTCTTTTGTGTACCGTTGGTTGTGTCGTTGGGGGTGGAGTCATCAATCAGTCTCTTTGGGGTCAAAGTCCGCCTCTTCATCCACCAAACGTGGGCGACCACAGTCTTGGGAAGTCAATCTACAATTCCAAGTGCGCTCCTTGCCATGGCGAGGACGGGAAGGGCGAGGGGGTTGAGTCAGCATTACTATTCCCAAAACCGCGCAATCATTCAAGCGGTGTGTACAAGTTCAGGTCTACTGAAACAGGCACTCTTCCAACAGACGACGATCTTTCGGCTGTCATAACGAACGGGTTGCCCGGCACCTCGATGCCATCCTGGAAGAAATGGATCAAAGGCGACTCGTTGAATTCGGTAATCGCATACATCAAATCTTTTTCACCCCGCTTCCAAACCGAACGCACAAAACCTGTAATAATCCCGATAGGCATTTCTTCCTCGGCCTTCAGCATTTCAAGAGGAAAGGATGTCTATGAAAAACTTTCCTGCGCTTCATGTCATGGCACGGACGGCACGGAGAAAAATGCAGTTGCCTCTGATTTGCGGGATGTCTGGGATGATCCAATACCGGTTACGAATCTGACAGAGCCCTGGAACTTCAGAAGCGGGATGAATGCACGCGATGTCTATCTGCGGTTCAGAACGGGAGTGGATGGAAGCCCCATGCCGTCCTACGTCGGCGCGGCGAGCGACGAAGAGATGTGGCATCTTGCAAATTATGTTCTTTCGCTTGCCCGAAAACCCGCATGGCAAATGAACGAACAGGAATTGGCAGCGTTCTATGCCGGCCTCGGCGCGTCAGCGAAACAAAATCCGGTGAAGCGCGGGGAATATCTTGTCAATTCAATTGGCTGCGCAGATTGTCACTCTCCGATTGGAGAAGATCACAAGTTCATGCGCAATCTTATGTTTGCCGGCGGCCAGCGTTGGACGATGGGGCCGTACGGACAATTCGTGACATACAATCTTACATCGGACAGGGAAACGGGACTCGGCACATGGACAGATGATCAGATAAAAACATTTGTCACGAAGGGGATACGGCGCGATGGCAGCCGGATGTTGCCGTTTCCAATGCCGTGGCCTGCGTACGCATCGTTGAAGGATGATGACTTGAATGCGATCGTTGCATACTTGCGAACGCTTCCTCCGGTGTACAATATAATCCCTGAACCCAAACCTCTGAACTTTTTCTCATACATGTGGGGAAAGTTCAAGATGCTGATCATGAAGGAAGATTTTCCGGGATACGTGTATCCGGGTAATGCCGGCACAACAAAACCTGAACAAGTTTCGGAGGTCCGGCCATGAAAAAATTCCTGAAGTGGACACTCATCATTATTGTCGTTCTTGGTGTGCTGGGATTCGGCGCTTTTCTGTATTTGATTCCTCCGTTCACGTTGGTGCCGCCTGAAGAGTTCACCAGTCAGGAAACAAACGCGGCGCCGACCGTGGAACACATCGCCGATCCCGCGCAAAGAAAAATGGCCGAACGCGGAAGGTACATTGTTGTCTACACCGGCTGCACCGGATGTCATACGGCAGGCGGCGACAATGGGCCGGCGTGGGAAAAGTATTTGGGAGGCGGAGCAAAACTCATTGCCAAGGATTTCGGTACTGTGGTAACGAGAAACCTCACGCCGGATGAAACAGGTCTGGCCTCAAGGACGGACGAACAAATTCACGATGTTCTTCGCAGCGGGATTTTTCATACGGGCAGATTGATTCACGGGCGCAGTATGCCGTGGACGGCCTGGTCGAATTGGAGTGAGGAAGATATGCGTGCCGTGATCGTGTATCTGAGAAACTTGAAACCGGTGAAGCAAACAATCCCTGATTGGACGCCGGAAGGAGTTCCGGAAGATCCGGCGGCGTTTGAAGCATTTATTGGGGGGAATTATTCACTTAAGTAACTGATGTTACGCAAGTAAGAATTGTATGCACACTTCCAACCTCATAGACACAAAGACACTAAGACACGAGGTTTCACTAAGAAAGCTTTCCTTAGTGTTTCTTTTGCGCCAAAGGCGCATCAGCCTTTGGCTGAAGAGTCTTTGTGACTTAGTGTCCGCTTTGGGTTTTCAAGAAGGTTGAGAAGATTTCAATTTTACGTTTTGCGTAACATCAGTTAAGTAAATAAACATATCTGATGAAGGCACCGGGGCGCGACGGTGCTTTCTTCTCAACCACAGATTCTGAGCATCGATGCTCTCCAAAATTCTTTCCTGCGCCACTTACGGGGTTAATGCGTATCTCGTAGAAGTTGAAACGCATCTCGAGAACATGGTTCCCGGTTTCATCATCGTCGGTCTCCCGGACGGAGCGGTGAGGGAAAGCCGTGAACGAATCATCGCCGCGATAAAGAACTCCCACTTTCAACCCATCAAGAAAAAAATCACAGTCAATCTTGCGCCCGCCGATATCAAGAAAGAAGGCTCGGCATACGATCTGCCGATGGCGATAGGAATTCTTGCCGCCAACGAGCAAGTTAAAACTTCCGTACTGAATGAGTTCGTATTACTGGGTGAGTTGGCGCTCGATGGCACTCTGCGCCCTGTGCATGGCACGCTACCCATGGCGCTCGAAGTCCGCAAACGCAAGATACGCGGCATGATCATTCCCAAAGAGAATGGAAAAGAAGCTGCAATGGTGGAGGGAGTTCAGGTCTACCCAATGTCGTCGTTGAAGGAGACAGTGGAATTCCTGAATGCGGACCATAAACTTCTGGCGCCCTTGAAGGTTGATATCTCCGAACTCTTTACCCACGACCAGAAGTACATGTCCGACTTTGCGGATGTGAAGGGACAGGAAAACGTGAAGCGCGCACTTGAAGTGGCCGCCGCCGGAGGCCACAACATTATAATGATCGGGCCGCCGGGATCGGGCAAGACAATGCTGGCGAAGCGGCTGCCGAGTATCCTTCCTCCGTTATCATTCGAGGAAGCTCTTGAGACCACGAAGATTCACTCAGTTGCAGGGTTGATGCAGCCGGATGTGGCGCTTGTTGCAACCCGGCCGTTCCGTTCTCCTCATCATACCATTTCGGATGCAGCCCTGGTTGGCGGCGGAACAATTCCGCGTCCCGGGGAAATCTCCCTTGCGCATCACGGCGTATTGTTTCTTGATGAGCTCCCTGAGTTTGCCCGGAATGTTCTGGAAGTTCTTCGTCAGCCGCTGGAAGATGGGCGGGTAACGATTAGTCGTTCGAAGATGTCGGTCGAGTTTCCCGCCAACTTCATGCTTGTGTGTGCGATGAATCCCTGTCCCTGCGGCTACTACACAGACCCGAACAAGGAATGCACGTGCAATCCGCAAATGATTCAGAAATATATGGCGAAGATTTCAGGGCCGTTGCTCGATAGAATCGACTTGCATATTGAAGTTCCGGCTGTGAAATACAAAGAGCTTTCAAGTAAAGAAAGTGGCGAGAAATCGGAACAGATTCGAAACAGGGTGATCGAGGCACGTGACATTCAGACAAAACGATTCAGCGGCCGAAGGGGATTATTTGCCAACGCCGATATGCAATCCAAAGAGATCCGCGAGTTCTGCAAGATCGACGAGCAGGGAGAAGAACTGCTGAAGATGGCGATAACAAAACTCGGACTTTCGGCGCGGGCATATGACCGTATTCTGAAAGTCGGAAGAACCATTGCTGATCTTGCCGGAAGTACAGAGATACGGCCGGAACATTTGAGTGAAGCAATTCAATACCGGAGCCTCGATAGGAATCTATCGCCATAATGTATTTTTAGATTTGATCATAACAGGGAGGCTCTGCCCCCTTTTGGTAATGTCTCAGTTTGAGAGTGTCATTCCCCCGTAGGTCGATGACTCGACTCGTCGAGGGTCACCATGTGACGAATCGCTCTTGTTCGGAATCCATAATGCGCAATCTGAAGATAGATGCTGAGCAAAAGCCCGCCTGCCTCGCGGAGCAATATGGCGGGCACGCCCATTGCAGCCAGCTTCTCGCTCATTGCTCTTCACTCCGCGCAAATTCACCCGACAATCCGAACATAAATATCTACATCCTGAGACAAGACTCTCTCAATCGTCACTTGCGGAGGTATTTAATGTTTTATATCTTGGAAGTGCAGAAGAAGAAAAAAAGAGATGGGGCTGTAGCTTCCAAAGTTGCCCACGAACGGAGAGAGTGGCTGCAACTTTGAGAATCCCGCCGGAGGCGTGATCAGCGAATGTCCTGTAAAAAAAATATAGGGGGCTGTAGCTCAGCTGGTCTACGACTCTACGAGGTCCTAGGCTCGTAGAGGAGAGCGCCTCGTTCGCAACGAGGAGGCCGTCGGTAAAATCAGCCCGAAATCCGCAATTTTCAACCTACTGTAGACGGAATTGCTAACCGCGCATCTTCCCAAAAGCAATGGTACCCGATTGAGGGGGAAACCATTACAATACTGGGAATGTCTGGTGGAGATATCTACAAAAGAAAAATGATGTCGTTCTTCATCTCACACTTGAATAATTGAGTATGAACATCTCTGATGCAATCAAATTCGCCGGCGTTGTCGGCGCGGGTGGTGCGGGATTTCCTGCACATGTGAAAGCAACATCGCAGGTTGACACTGTTATTGCCAACGGCGCTGAGTGTGAGCCGCTGATTCACAAGGATTACGAGTTGATGGTGCATCACGCCGACCGCGTTGTTCATGGTGTTGCATTGCAGATGAAGTCAACAGGAGCGCAGCGAGGGATCGTCGGTGTAAAATCAAAGAACAAAGTAGCAGTTGAGGCATTTGAGAAAGCTGTCAAGGGAACGCCGATTACAATTTATCAACTCGGCGATTTCTATCCATCGGGCGATGAGTTTATTCTTGTCTATGAAGCAACGGGAAGACTCATTCCGCCGCAGGGCATTCCGCTCAACATCGGCGTGGTCGTCAACAATGTAGAGACCCTCTACAACATTTCTCTCGCTTATGAAGGTAAGCCAGTCGTCGAAAAATTCCTTACAGTCGCGGGCGCAGTCAAACATCCGGTTTCATTCGTCGCTCCGATTGGCATGAGCTACAGGGAAGCAATTGAATCAGCGGGCGGACCAACGGTGTCGGTCTTCGGCGTGTTCGTCGGCGGAATCATGATGGGAAAACTGGAATTCAACCTCGACCTGCCAATCACAAAGACTACAGCAGGCTTCATTGTGCTGCCGGTTGACCACACGCTCGTTCAACGAAAGAGCTTGCCGGAAAAATCCATGCACAGGATTGGGAAGTCGGCGTGCGACCAATGCAGCTATTGCACGGAGTTGTGTCCGCGTTACATTCTCGGTTACGACGTGCAACCGCACAAAGTAATGCGCAGTCTCGGCTTCACCGCAACCGGCGAATCAATCTGGAATTTGAACGCATCACTCTGCTGTTCCTGCGGACTTTGCACATTGTACGCGTGTCCCGAAAGTCTTTTCCCGAAAGAAGCGTGCGACAAGAGCAAGCGCGACTTGAAGGAACAAGGCATCAAGTGGTCCGGCAAAATGGAAGTTGAACCGCACCCGATGTACGAGGGACGACGCACGCCGCTCAAGATGCTCGTGAAACGTCTCGGCGTAACGGAATATGATCACGAATCGGAGTTCTGCTCCGATGAGCGTCGACCGACAAAAGTCGAGATACCGTTGATGCAGCATGTTGGCGCACCTGCTGAATCGACCGTTCGTGTCGGAGACAGGGTGACGAAAGGTCAGTGCATTGGTGAGATTCCGGACGGAAAACTTGGAGCGAGAGTGCATGCAAGTATTGATGGCGTCGTTAGAAGTGTGAACAACTCAGTCGTAATAGAACGGGTGTGACAGGACAAATTAGTGATTCCCTTCCATAAGGAGTTCGTATGACAAAAAATTCAATCGGCTTAATTGAACTTGGCAGCATCGCCGGCGGCTATGAAGTCGCAGACTGCATGCTCAAGGCAGCAGATGTGGAGATACTCCTTGCCCGCTCGATTTGTTCGGGCAAGTACATGGTACTTATCGGCGGAGATGTCGCGGCAGTGAAAGCGAGCGTTGATGCGGGAACGAAAATTGGCCGCGGTTGTGTCATCGACACATTTGTCATACCCAATGTGCATGAGTCGGTATTCCCTGCCATTTCCGGAGCGACAAAGGTTCAGTCGTTCAACGCCTTGGGAATCATCGAGTCGTTTTCCGTCACGTCACTCATCGAGGCGGCGGATGCGGCGGTGAAAGCAGCCGCCGTTGAGCTTATCGAGATTCGTCTCGCCATGGCCCTTGGGGGAAAAGCCTTCTGCACGATGACGGGCGATGTGGCTGCTGTGAAGGCCGCAGTGGATGCCGGAGCCGCAGTGTTTTCAGAGAAGGGATTGATTGTTAACAAAGTCGTGATTCCTTCACCGCGACGCGAGTTGTTGTCAGAGATTGTCTAGTGGAGATTTACCAAGAATTAGTCAACGACTTTCTGTAAATAAATTGAGAAGTGGGGGATGGAAATATGAGACCGCTTTCCGCTTTAGTCGTGTTGTCGCTTTGTTGGATTCAGGTCAGCAACGGACAATTTCAGATTCAACCAAACGGTATTGATGAGAAAGATCCATGTGGTTACCCGGATACAAGCAGAGCGTCATACAAAGCATCTGCTCTGTTGAACTGGGGCTACGGTTTTGACTCGCTGCGCGTTGACCTTGCACGCTGGGGACAAAGTCCGTTCGTAAGAATCGACTCCGTTGGCGCCACAGTTCAGAACCGTCCGATGTATATGATGACCATCCAGGACACGGCAGTTCCCTCCCGTCCTCGCAAGCGCGTTTGGATTCACGCCCGAACGCATCCAAATGAAGTACAGGGAACGTGGGTAACGAACGAGATCATTAAGCTTCTGCTGTCATCTTCAACAGTTGCTCGACGACTTCGCGACAGTTGTGTCTTCAACATTATGCCGATGTACAATCCCGACGGCGTAGAGCTGATGCGGCCGCGCGAAAATGCAAACGGTATCGACATTGAAAGCAACTGGGGGGTTGCAACACCTCAACCGGAAGTGCAGGCTCTGCGCCGCCTTTTCACACAACTGATGTCGCAGCCGAATCCAATTCGCGTTGCCCTTAACATGCACTCTGCAATCGCATGCAAACGCTACTTTGTGTATCACGCTGCATCGGGAACATCAAACCAGTTCGCAACGATGCAGCAGAATTTCATCGGCAGCGCACGCGCTCATTTCCCGGGCGGCTTCGAACCTTGGACCTACTTTGTCAGTTGGACTTCGGGCGCGCCGACATCATACCCCGAAAGCTGGTTCTGGTACAACCACCACGAAGCTGTCCTTGCAAATACCTACGAAGATAAGAACTGCCTTACTGCCGGCGGGTTTGACACAACAGGCGTAGCAATCCTCCTGGCAATCAGTGATTACCTCGGGGTTTCGGGTCCCACCAGTATTGCAAGCGAAGCACTATCGCCGAACTCATTCCAGCTTGAACAGAATTTCCCCAACCCTTTCAATCCCACGACCGCGATCCGGTTCGATGTTCCGCGCCTCTCACATGTCACCCTCACGGTCTACAATATGCTTGGTCAGGAGGTGGTGACGCTTGTGAATGAAACACGGCAGCCGGGAAGTTATGAAGCTCGATTCAATGCGAGTTCTCTGTCGAGCGGCGTATATTTTTACCGATTGCAGACGAGCGACTTTGCCGATAACAAGAAACTATTGCTTCTCGACGCTCTTGGTCGGGACTTCAAGCTCAAGACAGATGGATATGTGAGCACAAAGAAAATGATCCTGACAAAGTAGACGAACACTGAAGATGAAAGGCAAGAAGGACATGAGACAATCTGCGTTAGTAATGAGACCGCACCTTTCGTACTTGTTGGCTGCAATAATAGTCCACGCTCTGATGCTACAGCATGGCCTGGCCGGGATTGTTCTTGACCCCTCCGGAGAATCTTGCCAAACGCTAATTCAATACCGGAGTCTGGATCGGAACCTCGTCCCGTGATTTGATGCACGGTAATGAGTATGCTTGTTGATCTGAATTGTTCTCGCCGGCACAGTACAACGAAAGACGGGTGACTGTTTTTTTTGTTTACCCCTTGACTCGCACGAACTCAATGTTGATATTGCGGATGCGATATTCCTTTCTTTTTTAATCTTCACATTTATTGTTAGTCATGGGACAACAGCAGATTCTGTTCCTCATACTTGGCGCCTGCATTGCCGGTATTGCGATTTCGGTTGGAGTGATTACAGTTCAATCCAATTCGAATGTCGATTACCGTTCTGCGCTGTATGCCGATCTGAAGAAGATTTCTAATGAAGCCCGGATGTATCGTGTCCGTTCGTACGAAGACGAGGGTGGCGATGGTTCATTTCTCGGATTGACATCCACTCCTCAAGGGAATGAAGAACTTGGTATAAACCGTCCCATGCCCGCGGGAAAATTTTCCATCGTCAAAAGTGGCAACACGCACTCTGTACAGATTCTTGCGGTTGGTTTCTCGCCCGGTATCAATCCCCGCAAACCCATGAAGATGCTGATGACTGTATTTCCTCAAACCACATCAATCGCTGTCCTGAACTAAGCACCGCTTCGCTTCGCTTCAGTGTCGTTGTATCTCCTGCCGTTTTCTTTTATCTTACCCTCGATTTACAAATCGTTCATCCACTCAGCAAGGAAATTCATGCACAGAGTTACACTCATTCCGGGTGACGGCATTGGCCCGAGCATTGCAGATGCAGCAGTCAAAGTAATCGAAGCTGCCGGCGTTACAATTCATTGGGACAAGGTCGAAGCCGGTATGGCGGCGATTGACAAATACCGTGATCCGCTTCCTGTCGGTGTTATTGAGTCAATCAAATCAAACAAAGTTGCACTGAAAGGCCCACTCACCACGCCAATTGGTTCCGGATTCAGAAGTGTGAATGTTGCATTGAGAAAAGAGTTTGATTTGTACGCTAACATCCGTCCCGCGCTCTCGTTTGACGGCGTTCCTTCCCGATACAAAGACATTGACCTCATCATTGTCCGTGAGAACACCGAAGAATTTTATGCAGGCATCGAGCATTATATCGATCCGTCCCGCAGTGCCGCCGAAACAATCGGCATCGTCACGCGCATGGGATCGGAACGGATTGTCCGCTATGCCTATGAGTACGCCCGCAAGCACGGACGCAAAAAAGTAACCACAGTTCACAAGGCAAATATTCTGAAATACACCGGCGGACTTTTTCTTGATGTCTCGCGTGAAGTGGGCAAGCAATTTCCCGATATTCAAACTGATGACAAGATTGTCGATAACACGGCAATGCAAATGGTGGTGAACCCGCACCAGTTTGACGTGATTGTTACAACGAATTTGTTTGGTGACATCCTTTCCGACCTTGCGTCGGGGTTGGTGGGAGGGTTGGGCCTGGCCCCCGGTGCCAACATTGGATACGATGAGGCAATCTTTGAAGCAGTTCACGGCAGTGCGCCCGATATCGCGGGCAAAAATCTTGCAAACCCGTGTGCAATTATTCTCGCCGGCGTAATGATGCTGCGACATCTGGGAGAGGAGTCCGCCGCTGCAAGAATAGAGCACGCTGTCGGCGAAGTTCTGAAAGAAGGGAAGAGCGTTACTGCAGACTTGAAACCTGCAAACCCCGTAGGGACAATTGAGATGACATCAGCGATTATTGCGAAGCTAAAATAGTTTGTAGAGTTGAGGGTTCTGCAGACGACTATTGCCACGAGCTTTAGCTCGGAATGGAAAGAAAAAAACTTCACGGCTTTATAGCCCAAACAATCATGCAGTTTGGGGCTAAAGCCCGAAAATGATTCTCTGCAATCTAACCATGACCTAAAGAGCTTGTGTGAGAATCCACCGTGTCATGCTGAACTTGTTTCAGCATCCATCGAATTGTGCTGGATTCGCCTCAATAGATTCCGAAACAAGTTCGGAATGACAATTTTCACACAAGAGGTCTAAAGGTCGTGGCTATAACGAATCAACGGTTCTACTGAATTTTGTTTCCATTGACGTCACTCAATACAATATCCCCCAGCTGCAGTTTTTCTACTCCATCCCGTATCACCTTCAAATCACCCACCACCACGACAGCCATTTTGGACGTATCGAGGTATTTCTTTGAGGCCATCTTTACATCATCAAGCGTGACCTTGTTGATGTTCTGCAGATACGTTTCGTAGTAGTTTTCCGGCAAGTTGTAGAGAACAATATTTTGTAGCGCCCCTGCAATCTGAGCCGGTGTCTCGAACGTCAGTGCAAAGTTGCCGGTCAATCCCTTCTTCACAAACTCCAGATCCGCCTCCGTAATTCCATCTTTGAATGTCCGATCGATCTCATAAAAGAACTCGCGCAGCGAACTGTCCGTCTTCGATGTCGTCACGCCGGCAGAAGCGACGAATGGCCCTGCCTGCCTGTTGAATGAAAACGCCGAGCGGGCGCCGTATGTAAAGCCGTGCTTCTCGCGCAGGTTCAAGTTCAAACGGCTTGCAAATTGTCCGCCAAGCACCCGGTTCATCAGGCTGATAGCGAAAAAGTCCGGAGTGTTGCGCGCTGCAGCGGGATATCCGATGCGAACCTCGGACTGCGGTGCGCCCGGCTTGTCGATGAGAAACACTCTGCGCTTGTCGACTGTTGGTGTTGCCGGAAGTTTTGCGGGCGGAACATTGCTGGCTTTCCAATCCGCAAATAGTTTTTCCAGTTTGGGAGTAACATCCTTCAGCTTTACATCACCCACCACAATCATCGTGGCATTGTTCGGGCGATAGTATGTCTCATAAAATCTCACCAAATCTTCGCGCGTCATATCTTTAACAGATGTTTCAGTTCCCGACGTGTTCATTCCGTAAGGATGATCGTTGCCGTAAATAATCTTGTTAAAGGATAACGAGGCTATGGTTGCGGCACGGTCTTTTTGCTGCAGCAATCCGGTCAACCGTTGTTGCTTGAGACGTTCAAAATCCTTTTCCGGAAATGTCGGATTAACGATCACGTCCGCATAGAGTGCAAGAGCGCGGTCAAGATGCTTAGTCATCGTGCCGAGTGTAACGGAGGAACCATCCGTAAATGCATTCACGCCAAGGTTCGCCCCGATGAAATCCAATTGCTCAGCGATCTGAAGCGAGGAGCGGGTTTTCGTGCCTTCATCCAATACGTCGGCTGTCATTGTCGCAACTCCCGACTTTGCTATAGGATCAGCATCCGCTCCTGTCTGCAAGATCAGGTTAAACGCGACGAGAGGCAGTTCATGAGCCTCAACGAGCCATACCTTCAGTCCATTTTTTAAGGTTGCTTTCTGGATATCCGGCAGATCAACTTTAGGAACGCCTTGCGCCTTGGGCCGTACCGTCCTATCCAGTTCCTGAGTAAACGCTGTCATCGAAATCCCCGCTGCAAGAAATAATATGATGAATGGTTTCATTGTTTTTCTATGCCTCCTTTTCGCTCGAGTTGTTTCTGTTCGGCAGCAAGGTCAGGTTTTCCTTCGGGCACCACGCTCAGCGCGACTTTCTTTCCGCCGAGAAACTTGCGGGCTACGCTGAGAACTTCATTCGGCGTAATCCCTTTATAGCGATCAAACTCTTTGTTGATGTTGTTCGGGTCGCCGGTGAATGTAAAGTAGGTTGCCAGGGAGTTTGCTTTTCCGAGAACCGTGGCAAGGGTGTTCGTCAGCGATGATTCCCTGTTGTTGATAGATGTCTGAACTTCTTTTTCGTCAATGCCATTCTTTAGTACTTTTGCAAGCTCTTCGTTGACGATGGTTTCCATCTCGGTCAGGTTTTTGCCGGGCTTTGCCGTTACTTCAATTCCAAACTGGCTCGCAAGCAACGAGCTCGCTTGGTAAGTGCTCACGGATTGAGCGACCTGCTTATCGTAGACCAGAGTTTTGTAGAGGCGGGAATTTTTTCCCGACGCGAGAACGTCCGCCAGCACATCAAGCACAGCATCTTCGCGAGTATTCATTGGGGCTGACGGCCATTGCATATAGAGTCGGGGCAACTGCACTTTGTCTTCGAATACCAGTCTCTTATCTTCGCCTAATGTTATCGGCATAGGCGTGGCACGCGGGATTTCTTTGCCGCGGGGAATCGGGCCAAAGTAGTTCTTCACCCATTCCTTTGCTTGCGCAGGATTAAAGTCTCCGGCGATAGTGACAACGGCATTATTGGGAGCGTAATAAACTCTGAAAAATTCTTTCACATCCTCCAGTGTTGCTGCGGAAAGATCATCCATGTAGCCGATCACCGGCCAACTGTACGGATGCGCTTCGGGGTACATTGCTTTAGCAATTTTCTCCCATGAAGTCCCGTACGGTTGGTTGTCGACATTCTGCCGGCGTTCGTTCTTCACTACATCCCGCTGGTTGTCCAGCTTTTCCTGCGTCATCGCCGGAAGAAGGAAACCCATGCGGTCGGATTCGAGATATATGGCGAGCTCAAGATAGTTGCTCGGAACGACCTCGAAATAATTTGTCCGGTCGCTGGATGTTGTTCCGTTGATATTTGCTCCAACTTCCTGCAGGAGCTTGAAATGCTCATCGTCGGCAACATGTTGAGATCCCTGAAACATCATATGCTCGAACAGATGGGCGAAGCCGGTACGCTTCATCTTTTCATTCTTCGATCCAACATTGTACATCACCACTGTAGCTGCTACAGGTGCGGAGTGGTCTTCGTGCAGAATGACGGTCAAGCCGTTATCAAGCTTGTATTGCTCGAATTTTACTTTCGTTTGTGCGTCCATCGTGTCGGTTGTAGACATGAAAGCTAATCCCATTATGAATAATGCAATGCTAATCCGCCGCCGCAATTTAAACTCGGGCGGCGACCATGAAGATTCCAATGCGTTCGGTCGCATGGGGCGAGTCTCCTTTGTTGTGAAGAGATGAGATGGTTTAGAGGAATTACAATGATCAAATATCTGGAAAGTTTTACGTAAAATCCATAAAAAGGTTTTGCCTGATTTCCGATATAGAGTCTCACGCAAAGACGCTCTACGAGTCGTAGACAAAG
>JBBRUI010000022.1:0-26307 GCA_038247945.1 Bacteroidota bacterium
GCAACACGAAATGAAAGACAAACGGCTCAGCCCAAAGCGGATCGTCGCCAATGTATTCATCGCGATTCTTTTGGGCGGTTTAACTGCGCATTTGGTTACGGGTGGGAGAACTGTTTTGTAGAGAATCACAGAGAGAGGTTGGAAAAACATTGCATTTTCGGATTTGGCATCGCCAGCGAAGAGAGGAAACAAATCCATCTGAAAGGTCGAAGGTGATGGAACGATGTCTGAGACATCAGGCGTGGAGCGGGAGATCCGGTCCATGATGTGATTTTCCCGCGAGGGTGAATTCTTTGGGCCGCACAAAAAAAGGCACGGAGGATGCGGTAGTTGTTTTCTGAATCCTCAAAAGTGAAAATAGCAATGATTGTCCGTATCAGATTCGATACGAAATATTATCCATGGAGAAAAGAAAATGAAAACGAAAGCGTTTGGAGTGTTCTTCGCGTTGGTCATGGCGGGAACAACAGCCTTTGCCCAGATGGGCGGCGGACAGAGTGGGCACGGCGACATGAACCATTCAAATGGATGGTTTGGAGGCGGGATGTGGCTTTGGACCGTGATCGGCGTATTGGTGGTGGTCTTGCTGGTCGCATTGATTAACAAGGTGTACAAAAAATAATCACGCGTCTGCATTCGAGTAATGAAGTGAACTATCAGGCATGAAAGAGAACCGATGTGCGTCAAGTTATCCACTTACAATAATCAAGGAGGTTGTACATCATGAAAAAGACTGCAATTGGAATCAGCTTTATTCTTTTACTTTTGAGCGGTAGCTTCGTTTTTGCCCAGATGGGTAACGGTATGAAGGACGGTCAGAAAAGCGGAATGCATCAGGACCAAATGATGAAAGATGGCGGGATGATGGATCACGGCCAAATGATGGACGGCATGATGGGCATGTCGAATCAGATGTCCGGAATGATGGGCAAGATGTCCGGCATGATGAAAGACATGCCAGCAGGCAACATGAAAATGATGTCCGGTATCATGAAAGATATGTCGAGCCAGATGATGGAAATGTCCAAGTCAATGGGTAGCGGCAAGGTCTCGTCGAAAGTGATGAAGAAAATGCAGGACAGAATGGGTGAAATACAGGAAAGAATGTCTGGAATGGAAATGCACAAATAGCGAGCTACTCAATGGCTTCGCCCTTACGGGTGTCGAAAAATTTATGCTATCGAAGTAAAGGCGAAGCTTCATAAGAAGTCCTCTATGCCAGATACGACAACTACGTATCCGACGATGATACGCACACGAATCATCAAGTAGAGGAAGAGTTGACGGCAGGTGGACTGCAGCTTCCCATCAGCAATGTTAGGGAATGTGATACTCGGATGCTGGCAACTTTTGGAATTCCATTCTAACATAAATAGACAGAATTCATTCTTTTGATTTGAACCTAAATGCACAAATAAAAAAATAGTATTTGAATGAGACCTTTCACTAAAAAACAGGAGACCTGAATTGTGTATATGACATCTAAAATAATCTTTGGATTCGGCTTCGCACTTCTTTTAATAGGCTGTAATTCGCGAACAGATCAAAACAAGGGAAATGGAACCGCCTGGGGAGTCGGATCATTCGATTCAAATGGGAAACGAATCTATTTTACAGCTACCAGTGAACGCGGTACACCTATCTCTTACAAAGGTGGTCCTGCAACGGGTATGATGATGATGGGAGGAAACCTGACTTGTGTATCCTGCCATGGCACCGATGCCCGTGGGGGAAAGCACGTGATGCATATGCAAACTATGGATGCACCGGATATTCGATGGTCTGCCTTATCGGGTGAACATCATGAAGAGCAGACGGATATGGAAGAACACCATAAACATGAGGCTTATAATTTTGAAGCTTTTCGTAATGCCGTTGAAGGTGGTAAACATCCTGACGGCGATGAACTCAAAAAAGATATGCCACGCTGGAGTATGAGCGACGCTGATTTGAAAGACTTGACGGACTATCTAAAATCACCACAGTAACATGTCGATTTATGCGATGCCTGAAAATATCTAAAATAATAGGAGTGCATTCAGAGCATGATCATTCCAAACACAATGATCACAGTTCTCATGAAATGATGAATCACAAAACAATGAACATAGCGGACATAACCATTCTAAACACCATGGTCATATGATTGAGGATTTCAGAAAGAGATTTTGGATTTCCCTTCTGATCACAATTCCAATCCTTCTTCTCTCACCAATGATCCAGCATTTTATCGGACTCAAAGAAGCTTCGCGTTTCAATGGTGATATTAATGTCTCTGAGTACCGTTATGGTTGCGGTTAACGCCAAGTTACTTCAAGTATAAAAAGTAATGTAAAATTAAGAAAGGAATAAATAATTATGATGGGCGGCGGAATAATTGGAATACTAATAATAGCGGTTATAGCCTGGTTTATTTTTCAATATAGGGGTAAAGGTAATTTTAATAATCCCTTCGGCAATAGGAGTATGGAAGATCATTCGGATGCCAATGCTTTGGAAATATTAAAAACGCGGTATGCGAAAGGTGAAATAAACAAAGAAGAGTATGAACGGATTACGAAAGAACTGGAATAAATCTATATGTAATAATTTTAGAAAATCATATTAGGAGAAGAAATGGATATACCTGGAAAAAGAATAACAAAGAGAGATGAAGTTCAAATGATTCCCCAACAAATATCCGGCGAAGAAGGACTTGTAGCGGTTGACGTTACGTGGGGAATTATTCAGCCGATGCAGGCTGCCGAAAGAGTGGTTACGGTCGGAGAATTGGATGTAATTGAACATCAGGAAAATAATATGCAGATAATTGACGCGAGAATACATGAAACTTCAGGAACCCCAACGATAAAGGGTTCTAAAAATATTCCACATTCTGAAATTGTAGAAAGAATGGGAGAACTGGACAGAGAACGACCGGCAATATTTTTCTGCAACGGACCTCAATGCCCGCAATCTCCGACAGCAATACGAGCTCTTTTGGGAGTTGGATACCGGCCCGAAAAAATTCTTTATTACAGGGGCGGAATGCACGATTGGATAACCTTAGGATTGCCGATTGAGAAAGTAAAAATATAATTATATGCTTTGCAGGTTGAAAACATTATTGGGGAGAAAAAATGGATGTACTAATTTTAGCAACAAAAAATTGTTCGCACAGACCACTTTTGGAAAAAAAACTTCAAGAGATGAATGTTAATTATCAATTACAATATGTTGAAGATGATCCGGAAGCGATGAAAAAATATCAAATTCATAATTCACCAAACTTAATTGTGGATGGTAATTTGGTATTTCGGGCTTCGCCGCTGAAATCTTTACCGTCTGATAATGAACTAAAAGATCACATTAGTCAATAATAACATTTATTCAACAACTCATTATTGCGTTGTATGCAGAAATGTACGGCTTCCCGCTTACAATTTACCTGCTTGTTCGGTTTTTTCGGATTAGACCGCACTTACCTTAATGCTAATCTCTGGTCAACTTTGTTGGGTGTTGGTGAAACCGGTATGATGATCTCGATGATCGTTGGTTATGTATTACTTTTTGCAGGCTTCGGCATTTTTCTTCAAGGCTGGCGCGAACTCTATCGCGCTCATCAGGAAAACCGGTTCGTCACGGATCGCCTCTATAGGCTGGTACGGCATGCCCGTACACCGGACTTTTATCGCGCTTTTTGACGAGGGCATTGGTGCATTGGTCAGAACATATGAATGATTCTGGAAAAGCAAAGCAGCATACAACAAAAACAACAGCCTCGGAGTAACGGCCATCACTGCCGTCGGTGAGGCAATAACAAAACCTAACACATAAAAGGAGATACACCATGAGCGTCAAGGCATTCGCAGTACTGCTTGGAAGCTTTCTTGTGATAACAACTGTTACGCTTGCACAAGAACAGGCAATGAAGAAGATGGACCCGCAGAAACACATGCAAATGATGGAGATGATGAAAGATTCATCCATGATGGACATGATGATGGACCACATGGCATCCGACAGCCACATGCGTATGAGCATGATGCATAAGATGATGTCTCATGCCAAGTCCGATACCTCTTCCATGATGGAAATGTGCAAAACCATGATGGGCGACATGGATATGCACTCGTGCATGATGAAGATGATGGACGGAGGAATGATGAAGCATGACGGGATGATGAAGCACGACATGATGAAGGGAAAGGAGAAAGATACAAAGAAAGAGTCCGGTCACGAGGAGCATCATAAGTAAGATCAGTTATCGGCACCGGTTGCTCGGTGAACCTTGGGGATGCGAAACCATCCGCGAGGCTCTATCGCGAACTCACTCGCGAGTTCGGTGATCCTGTATATGATCGGGTTGAGGCGCCGGCCACCCCCGGGCAAAAGAAAATGCTGGCGAAACTCTCGCCACAACAGGTCCGGCTGACAGAACTGGCCGGCGAAAAAGTCCGGACCATTCTCAGCCATGCGCCCGGCAACGGCGCTCCCATCGGCGGGTTGAAAGTGATTGCCGAGAGCGGATGGTTCGCAGCGCGCCCCCTCGGGCACTGAGAACATTTACAATATCTATGCGGAGAGCTTTCGTGGGCAGGATCATCTGCACCGCATTCTTGATGAGGCGCAGATAATCGTCAACGACGCATTACAATCGAGTCTATCATTGAGCGGACAAACCGGATGAAATTATGAGCGACAGGAAACTATTGATCGATGCTGAACTGGAAAAGCTTCAGCACGAATCATTCAATTACTTTTTGCACGAGACGAATCCGGCCAACGGACTGGTGAGAGACAAGACCGCAGCGGATTGGCCTGCCAGTATTACCGCCACTGGTCTCGCGCTGGCTGCTTATCCGGTGGGTGTCGAGCGCGGATTCATGCCGCGTGCCGCAGCGGTAGAACGAACGCTGAACACGCTCCGGTTTTTCTGGAACAGCCCGCAAGGTCCCGAACCCGACGCTACAGGCTACCATGGTTTTTATTATCATTTCCTTGACATGCAGACCGGTCGGCGCGTTTGGCAATCCGAACTGTCAACGGTAGATAGCGCTTTTCTGCTGGCGGGCGCGTTGACGGCGGGGATTTATTTTGACGCGGAGACAGCCGACGAGCATGAAATCCGCACCCTCGCCGAAGCGCTCTATCGTCGCACCGATTGGCAATGGGCGCAGAACCAAGGCGCAACGGTTATGCACGGCTGGAAGCCCGAAAGCGGATTCCTGAAGTACCGTTGGGAGGGCTACGATGAGGCGATGCTGCTGTACATGTTGGGGCTCGGCTCGCCGACTCATCCGCTGCCCGATGAGAGCTACGCGGCGTGGGTTTCCACGTACCGATGGGAACACTGTTATGGATATGAATACCTATTCTCCGGCCCGTTGTTCACGCACCAACTCTCGCATGTCTGGATCGACTTTCGCGGCATTCAGGATGCTTTCATGCGCGACAAGGGCATCGACTATTTCGAGAACACTCGCCGCGCGACGTACGTTCAACAACAGTACGGGATCGCCAACCCACTCAAGTTTGCAGGCTATGACCGGCATTGCTGGGGACTCACAGCGAGCGAAGGCCCCGGCCCCGCCACCATCAAAGTGGGCGGCATCGAGCGCACTTTCTTCGGATACGTGGGGCGCGGCGTGCCGTACGGACCCGACGACGGCACGATCGCGCCGTGGGCTGTAGTGGCGTCGCTGCCGTTCGCGCCCGAGATCGTAATGCCCACGCTCGACTATTGTATTCACCAGGCTAAATTGACAGAGCTCAACCCCTACGGTTTCAAAGCGTCGCATAACCCGACCTACCCCGGCAACTCCGACAGTCCCAATGGTTGGGTATCGCCATGGCATTACGGGCTTAATCAAGGACCTATCGTTCTGATGATCGAAAACTATCGTAGCGGTTTATTGTGGCGTTGGATGCGAAACTGCCCATACATCGCCGGCGGTTTGCGACGAGCGGGTTTTCGCGGAGGGTGGTTATGAACGTGTGAAAACAAATCTCTTGAATCTAAGAAGGAGTATAAGGGAAGATGACGACAGTTGAAATGAAAGAAACACATCCGCTACCAGCGGAAGAATTGCGGCGGATGAATGCCTACTGGCACGCGGCGAACTATCTTTCCGTCGGGCAGATTTATCTGTACGACAACCCACTGCTGCGCGAGCCGCTGAACCTCACCCACGTCAAGCCGAGACTGCTCGGTCACTGGGGCACGACGCCGGGTCTGAACTTTATCTACGTGCATCTCAATCGCCTCATCAAGCTGCATGATCTGAACGCGATCTTTCTCGCCGGTCCGGGACACGGCGGACCAGGTGTCGTTGCGAATGTTTACCTGGAAGGAACCTACAGCGAGTTCTATCCTGACATCTCGCAGGATGCCAAAGGCTTGAAGAAGCTGTTCAAACAGTTCTCGTTCCCCGGCGGCATCCCCAGTCACGCCGCTCCCGAAACACCCGGCTCTATTCACGAAGGAGCGGAGCTCGGCTACGCGCTTCTCCATGCGTACGGTGCGGTCTTCGACAATCCAGACCTGCTGGCTGTCTGCGTTGTCGGCGACGGCGAGGCGGAAACGGGACCGCTGGCGACAAGCTGGCACTCGAATAAATTTTTGAACCCGGCGCACGATGGCGCGGTTCTACCGATACTGCACCTGAACGGCTACAAGATCGCCAACCCGACAGTGCTGGCGCGAATAAGTCACGACGAGTTGGAGAGCCTCTTTGTCGGTTACGGATACAAACCGTACTTCGTGGAAGGAGATGATCCCGAAACGATGCACCAGCGTATGGCGGCGACGCTCGATACGGTGATCGCCGAGATTCAGGACATTCAGCAAGACGCTCGCACCAATGGTTTCTCACAGCGTCCGCAGTGGCCGATGATTGTGCTGCGCTCGCCGAAAGGCTGGACGGGACCGAAGTTTGTGGATGGTCTCCCGACTGAAAACTCATTTCGCTCGCATCAAGTTCCATTAGCAGAATTGGCAACCAAGCCTGAACACTTGAAGATGCTTGAAGAATGGATGCGAAGTTATCAGCCCGAAGAACTTTTTGATGAAAACGGGAAGTTGATGGCGGAGTTGGCTGAGTTAGCTCCGAAGGGCGAGCGGCGTATGGGATCCAATCCACACGCGAACGGTGGCTTGCTGCTCAAAGATTTGAACCTGCCGGATTTCCGCGACTACGCCGTTGACGTTCCGAAACCTGGGACGGTCGAAGCGGAAGCGACGCGCGTAATGGGGCAATACTTGCGCGACGTTATGAAGCTCAACGAAGACTCGCGAAACTTCCGCGTGGTGGGTCCGGACGAGACTAATTCAAACCGCCTCAACGCTCTCTTTGAAGTGACCGACCGGGTTTCAACGGCCACAATCCTGCACACCGACGATCACCTCTCGCCGGATGGTCGCGTGATGGAAATTCTCAGCGAGCACATGTGCCAGGGCTGGCTTGAAGGCTATTTGCTTACTGGGCGTCACGGTTTTTTCTCTTGCTATGAAGCGTTCATCCATATCATTGATTCGATGTTCAACCAGCACGCGAAGTGGTTGAAGGTCACTCGTCAAATCCCGTGGCGGCGACCCATAGCTTCGCTCAACTACCTACTGACTTCGCATGTCTGGCGGCAGGATCACAACGGCTTCAGCCACCAGGACCCCGGCTTTATTGATCACGTCATTAACAAGAAAGCTGAGGTCGTGCGCGTGTACTTGCCGCCCGATGCGAACACCCTGCTCTCTGTCACCGACCACTGTTTGCGAAGCCGGAACTACGTGAACGTCATCGTCGCCGGAAAGCAACCCGGGTTACAGTACCTCGACATGGACGCAGCCGTCAAACATACCACGGCCGGAATCAGCATCTGGGAATGGGCAAGCAACGATGAGCACGCGGAGCCTGACGTGGTGATGGCTTGCGCCGGGGACGTGCCGACATTGGAGATGCTTGCTGCTGTCGATATTCTCCGCCAACATTTTCCGGAGCTGAAGATTCGCGTTGTCAACGTCGTTGACCTGATGACGCTCCAACCCGCAAGCGAACATCCTCACGGATTGTCCGACAAAGATTTCGATTCTCTCTTCACGATCGATAAGCCGACCATCTTCGCGTTTCACGGCTATCCTTGGTTGATTCACCGTTTGACTTACCGGAGAACGAATCACAAGAACTTTCATGTGCGGGGGTACAAGGAGGAGGGAACGACCACCACGCCTTTCGATATGACTGTGCTGAACGATCTCGACCGCTTCCACCTCGTGATAGACGTGATTGATCGCGTACCGCAGTTGGGATCAAAGGCTGCACACGTCAAGCTGGCGATGCGCGATAAGCTGATTGAACATCAGCAGTACATTCGTCAATATGGTGATGACATGCCCGAGGTCCGCGACTGGAAGTGGCCGTATTAAGTCGGCACCGGGTTTCAGAACGAGTTACCCACTCGTGTACCGCTCTCGTGAATTGATAGCATAGGAATTTAGTGGAGTGAATATTCTTGTCCTCAACCCCGGCAGTACCACGCTAAAGTTCGGCTTGTATCAGATGTCCGACTTGAGTAAAGCCTCTCCCACTGCGGGCTCTGCAAAAGTTTTAGCGAGCGGAATCGTCGAGCCGATAGGAGCACCGCAAGCCGAACTTAAAATGTTTGTGGCGACGCAGAAGCCCGTGATTGAACCGGTTGAAGCGGCCACGTCAGCGCAAGCTGTGGAACAAATCGTCCGCCGCCTTCTTGCCTATGTCGGTGAGAACGCTCGAACTCCGACGCCAATAACAATTGATGCTGTCGGGTGTCGTGTGGTGCACGGTGGCCCAAGGCTGGTGAAGCCGACGCGCGTCGTAGCTTCTGTACTTGACGAACTCCGCGCCTTGAAAGATATGGCTCCGCTGCACATCCCTGCAGACGTAGCAGTGCTTGAACAGGTGCAGCAATCGCTGCCTGAGACTCCGGTTGTGGCAGTGTTCGATACGGCGTTCCACCAAACGTTACCGCCCATTGCCTATACCTACGCCCTTCCGGTTGAACTTTGCGCCCACTACGGTTTGCGCCGTTACGGATTTCACGGCATCTCGCACGCATATGTGTCCGGACAGTTAATAAAGCATCTGGGTCGCGACACGAAAGGAACCAGAATTATCACATGTCATCTGGGGGGCGGCGCGAGCGTCTGCGCTGTGCGTGATGGTCAAAGTGTAGACATCAGCATGGGGTTCACGCCGCTGGAAGGATTGGTCATGGGCACACGCTCCGGCGATGTGGATCCCGGTCTTGTCCTGTACCTGATCCGCACGGCGGGCATGACGACAGGCGAGGTAGACGATCTGCTCAATCACCAAAGCGGGCTGCGCGGTCTGTCAGGGTTAAGCGCAGATGTACGCGAACTGGAACAAGAGGCGCTGCAGGGAAATAAGCTTGCGGAATTAGCGTTGGAGATTTTCGCTTACCGCGCCTGCAAGTATATCGGCGCGTTTGCCGCTGCACTCGAAGGGCTGGATGCGATCGCCTTTACCGGCGGAATCGGTGAACATTCCGCTACGATGCGCAGCCGCATCTGTCGCAGGCTGGGGTTTCTCGGATTGCATTTGGAGGATAACCACAATCAGGCTGCAAATGGGCGCGCCGCAATGCGAATTAGCGCAGAGAACGGTTCTGTGCAGGTATGGGTAATCCCGACGGATGAAGAGCGGCAGATTGCATGGTCGACCTATGAGCAATTCCGAGATCCTTGACAATGGAACTTCCACTCAACAACCCAATTGTGGTAAGACTATTTGCAGATACGTGATATGATTGTCCGGAGGAACGAGGAACATAAGGAAGAGTTGTCGAGTGACCGGTGAGTAATTCCTTACTTGTAAGATGTAGCTCCGTCCCATCCATTTGCCCGATCGACTCACGGGACATCTCTTCGCAAGCAAATGAGAATCCAAATGAATCCAGAGACTCGGGTGGTGAGAATTTCTGCCATCCTGCGATGGCATGATTTTCGTTCTCTCCAAGCTAATCAAGAACTATCACGACCCAACACGCTTATTGGTTGCATCCTATTGAAGTCGGATCCTTACCACGCTGACGGCGACTCGAAACCACAATGAATAATAAGGACACACTATGAATAGGCGTGAAATGCTTCTTGAGTCACTCAAACTCGGAGCAGTTGCATCGCTTGGCATCCACCTTACACGAGGGAGAATATTCGCACTTGAAACGGGCTTCCTTACTGAACGTACGGGCAATCCGTTACGATTTCCGCCGCTGTTTTCCGGAGGCGCGATGACACTTGCGACGTCGAATGTTGAAGTGTGGCCCGGCACGACAACACAAGTCGTTGCATTGAACGGGTCCTATCCCTGTCCGACCGTCAGAGTGCAACGCGGATCGACGTTCTCTGCAACAGTCGTGAATCAACTTGCCGAGGCAGCAACTGTTCACTGGCACGGACTGATTGCGCCTGATGCGATGGACGGACATCCCAAAGATCCAATTTCTCCGGGAGGGTCGTTCACATACTCTTTCCCAATTGTGCAACGGGCGGGCACATACTTCTATCACGCCCACGCACACATGCTGACGGCGAAACAAGTGTACAAAGGTTTCGCTGGACTCTTCATCATAGACGACGATAGCGAAATCCCGCTTGGTCTCCCGCGAGGCAACTTTGATATTCCGCTTGTGATTCAGGATCGGAGATCCGCCAATCAACCGCAGTTCACCTATTCCCCAACCGTGATGGATATAATGACTGGCTATCTCGGAGATCTCCTTCTGGTCAACGGTACGCCCGATGCATACTTCGAAGTCTCAAGAACTCTGTATCGTTTCAGGCTTGTGAACGGCTCGAACGCCAGAGTGTACAAGATCGGCTTCACCGACAATCATGCTTTTCATATCGTTGGAACAGATGGTGGATTGAAAGATCAAGGTGTTTCCGTAACATCATTCTTCCTCTCGCCCGGAGAGCGAGTAGATATTCTCATGGATTTCTCTGCCTATTCTCTTGGTCAGAGTGTTGTGCTCAAGTCGTTACCGTTTACAGATGGGGGTGGCACGCAAGGATTGGATTTGAATATCATTCGGTTTGATGTCACGGGGAGCCAAAACTCCGGAGGAACTGTTCCGACAACTCTCCCGGCGATCACATACTACAATCCGTCGGATGTTGTAAGGACAAGATCATTCACCTTAACAATGACTATGGGAGGCGGAGCCAGGATCAACAATCGTACTTACGATCTCAACCGCATCGATGAAGAAGTCCCCGGCAATCAGCTTGAAGAGTGGCGCATCGTCAACGGAACGACTGAGTTTCATCCGATGCACGCACATGGGGTTCTGTTCCAAGTGCTGTCGCGGAATGGCAACACAACTCTTCCTCCGTCAGACCGGGGATGGAAGGACACCGTTCTCGTCAACCCAAGTGAGACCGTAAGAGTGCTGGTGAAGTTCATAAACTACAACGGTATCTATCTTCTGCATTGCCACAACCTTGAGCATGAGGATGACGGTATGATGCTGAACTTCAGAGTCAGTGGTTTGACCGGAATTGAAGAGACGAACTCCGGCACGCCGGAAAGTTTTCAGCTCTATCAAAACTATCCGAATCCGTTCAACCCATCAACGACGATTAGGTACAGCATTCCCGAAAAGATGTTTGTCACCTTGCAAGTGTACGATTTGACAGGAAGAAAAATAGAAACACTCGTATCGAAAGTTCAGGAGTCGGGCGTACAGTCTGTCGATTTTGATGCTTCGGGGCTTGCAAGCGGCGTGTACTTGTACGGGCTTCGGGCAGGCGGATTTGTTGGAACGAAGAAAATGATTTTCCAAAAATGAATTGGTTCTTCAACCGTCTTAGTCCTTGCCACACTATGCAAAATTCTGTATAAGAATTTCATTTGAATGTAACGCATGCGAGAGTTTGCCATAGTATATTTCAATTGTTCATATGGGTTGGGAACGATGGGCAGAGGTTCTTGCTTCAGAATGGTAACGCAGACACCATGTACTGTACCTGTCTGCTGACAGACATTTCCTCTTCTCTGCGACTCAGATGGTTTTGGATAGACCACATCAATATAGCGCCATCTCCATCCTGCCCAGAAATTGATG
Source organism: Bacteroidota bacterium (assembly GCA_038247945.1). Taxonomy (GTDB): domain Bacteria; phylum Bacteroidota; class Ignavibacteria; order UBA10030; family UBA6906; genus CAADGV01. The sequence goes on from JBBRUI010000022.1 coordinate 12,100, forward strand.
GAGAATCAAAATCGTTGTAGTATGGGTATACAAACTCTGTGAAAACCGTTGGGTTCAAATCGTAATTGTGGAGTATTTCTAGCCAAGGGGGACGGAGACCTTGCCATGCAATGTGGGGAACCTCCTTAAGTGGAGAGCTTAATGATGTTTGATAATTATCATAAACGCTGCCGGCAATTCCATCATTGACAAGTAATAGGCTCTTGCCATGAACCTGGATAATAATTCTGATAGTACACCTGCCACCGTCTGGACTCGTGAAGTGTTCACACCTGTGGATTCAATTATCACGGTTACAAGAGGATTGCGAAAGAACTAAGCTACTACGTTGACAGCGGCTATGTCAATAAGGGGCGGGCTGTATGTGAGTGGCATGCAATTCCAAAGGAGAAACTTGAATCCAGGATTGTTGATCTCATTCAAGACCGGTTCCTGGAGTCCACAATTCCAAAGAAACTGGAAGAAATGATTTCCCACCACCTGGAGCTTTCACGTGTGCAGCCCGACTCTCGCCTGAAGAACGTTGAAAGTCAACTGCATGATGCTACGAATTCCACCAACCCCAACCCTCTGATCGCACAACTTTATCAGACCAGAACTTCCCTTCAGACTGTGCCCGGAACAGGACTTGAACCTGCACGACCTTGCGGCCACCAGCTCCTGAAGCTGGCGCGTCTGCCAATTTCGCCATCCGGGCGTCAAAAAAGCCACATTTCCTAAAGCCGATAACCCGTTTTGACCGAAAATCCCACTATCGATGGTAAGATTTTGGTAAGATTTTTTACTGGGTGTCATATGGTGTTATCGGCTTTGGTAGGAATATGGTAAGAAAAATGGGCCTCATCTACAAGGTGATTTCATGCTGCTTCTCACTACTGTCTCACTGTTGAAACATCAAAATCTGTTAGTGCAATGAACAGGGAACTATGGTCACTAGAGACCGTTTTCGATTTGAACTTGAGACCTATAGAATGCTGTCCTTTGGGTACACACCAACCCGAAGGAATCGCCGATGAATATTGGCAGAACAATTTTTGCGTAAGTGATGGACTTCATTACAATGAACGAGTCCATCGTTGCCGGGCGCGTTAGGATGGTTCACATAAAGTTCAGAGCTTTTCTTACTGGGATCATTTTCTTTCGATGGCATTTGCACAGTCGACATATCGAGAAAGTCTGAGAGACATCGAAGTCCGTTTTCCACTATCTGCAATCATTGGAGGAGGGATAAATTTATATTTTGGAAATGAACGCATTTCTCCAGTAATTATTAAATGATATTTGTCAATTGTGCCGAATTGAACCCTAACGGTATTCTGATTATACTTCCATTATTATTTTATCAAATGGTTCTATGAAATCTTCTCCTCCGATGTATGTAACTGAAGCAACGTGTCTTATCTGTGGTAAACACTATAGCTACGGTAACATCTTCACATGTACACAGTGCGGTATCGACGGCATCCTCGATGTTCAGTACGATTATAATGCGATAAAAAAACAACTCACACGAACAACTCTTCAATCTCGCAATCTCAATCACTGGCGCTATAAAGAATTGCTCCCTATTTCGGAAGACATCCAACTTCCACATTTACATGTCGGCTGGACTCCGGTGTATAATGTTCCGCGCCTTGCATCGTATATGGGAATCAAGAAATTATTAATAAAAGATGACGGTCGAAATCCGACAAATTCATTCAAAGATCGCGCGAGTTCCGTTGGTGTTCTGAAAGCAATGGAGTTTGGATTCAGCACGATCGCATGCGCATCCACGGGCAATGCGGCTTCATCGCTTGCCGGATTTTCCGCAGCTGTTGGTTTGAAGAGTTATATCTTCGTACCACAGCGCGCACCCGAACCGAAAGTAACCCAGCTTCTCGTTTTTGGCGCGACAGTTTTAAAAGTTCAGGGAACCTATGAGAATGCATTCGATCTTTGTCGTGAAGGCTGTGAAAAATTCGGATGGTATAATAGAAACAGTGGAACCAATCCGTTTTTAGTTGAAGGAAAAAAAACTGCGGGCCTGGAGATTGCAGAACAATGTGCAGACAATCTGCCGGATTGGGTTGTCGTTTCTGTTGGTGATGGCTGCACGATTGGCGGAGTCGGTAAAGGTTTGCAAGAAATGAAACGGCTCGGAATCATAGATCGAGTACCGCGCTTGCTTGGTGTTCAAGCAGAGGGCGCTCGAGCAATTGTCGATGCTTTTGTATCCAAGAAAACTCTTGTTCCATCCGACACGAACACAATTGCCGACAGCATCGCAGTTGGGACTCCGCGTAATTGGCGCAGAGCAATTCAACAAATCAAAGAATCTCACGGCGATATGATCGCTGTTTCTGATGAAGACATTCTTGAGGCGATGCGAGTTACTGCGCGGCTTGGCGGCGTTTTTGGTGAGCCCGCAGGTGTTGCCGGAATGGCTGGATTAAAACGCGCAATTGAAAAACAGATTATCATGTCCACCGAATCAGCACTTGTTATCGTAACCGGCAATGGATTAAAAGATATCCATTCCGCAAAGCATGCGACTGGTGAACCTATCACTCTTGCGCCAACACTTGAAGCACTTGGTCTGGCATTAGAATCATTGTCATCAAACAATAAAGCGTGAGTGAGTTATCTATTTAAAAATAGTGTCGCCGTAACTGTTTGTCCTGCTTCAATAGAAAAAGTTGATCTTCGAATTGAACGTGGAATAATTATAGATCGTGCAAAACATCTTCAAGAACAAAAACGGGATGAAATAATTGACCTTCACGGGAAAATCGTCTTGCCCGGTTTAGTAAACGCTCACACGCATTTGTATTCCACTTTATCGCGAGGAATGCCGGCTCCCAAAGTTGTACCGAAAAACTTTCGGGAAATATTGAAAAAAATATGGTGGAAACTCGATTGCGCACTTGATGAAGAAGCAATTTATTACAGCGCACTTATTGGAGCAATTGAAGCCGTGAAATGCGGAACGACAACGTTCATTGATCATCATGCATCTCCGAATGCAACCAGCGGTTCATTGAATATTATCAAGGAGGCGTTAACAAAAGTCGGAATGCGCGGCGTGTTGTGTTATGAAGTAACAGACCGTGGCGGAAAGAAAAAACGAGACAATGGTTTGTATGAAAACGATCAATTCATTCGAGACAACAAAGACAATCCATTCTTTCGCGGACTCGTTGGCGCTCATGCTTCGTTCACATTGAGCAATGAATCTCTTGAATTATGCGGCGATTTGGCGTATGCTCATAATACCGGAGTTCATATTCATGTTGCAGAAGATCTGTGCGATGTTGACGATGCAAAGAACAAATTCAAAAAGAATATCATTGAACGTTTTCTTGAAAACAATATTTTACGAGAGCAGACCATTCTTGCACACTGCATTCATCTTTCACCAAAGGAATTTTCGTTGTTGACTACAACGCCTGTATATTTTGCTCATAACGCGAGATCGAATATGAATAACAAGGTTGGTTATGCGCCAATCCATTATTTTAATAATCGCGGAATGATCGGTACGGATGGATTTCCTTCGGACCTGTTTGAAGAATCGAAGATTGCGTTCTTTAAGAGGCAGGATTCCCAACAGAAAGAAGCAGTTGATTTTGCGAAACTCATTTCCGGAGGACATCAATACATCTCCAATCTCTTTGGAATGAAATTCGGTTCACTTGAAACAAAATCTGTTGCTGATCTTGTGGTAATGGATTATAAAGCACCGACGGTAATGACAAGAGAGAATATTGTAGAACACTATTTGTTTGGAATGCGTTCATCCAATGTAGAATCGGTTATGATCGGCGGGAAATGGGTGATGAAAGATCGCAAAGTGATTGGCGTTGATATTGAACGCGCGTATTCTGAATCAACAAAGAAATCGAAACAAATGTGGATCACAATGATGGAGACGGTCCATTGACAATCTGTATGGAGAGAATGGAGAGAATACATACTAGATGGCAGAACTCGTTCCCATATCGCTGACAAATCTTTTAAGAAGGATCTATTATGAATACAAAAAGAGTAACGCAATCTTCGATCTCCCATCACGAAAGTTATACACTCCGAATACGGATTTAAATCTCTCTGTTACATCTTGTAATAATCCTGCAGCAAATCCTGTGGGTCCGGCTGCCGGACCGCATACGCAACTCGCACAAAATATTGTGCTTTCGTGGCTCGCCGGCTCGCGCATCATCGAACTTAAAACTGTACAGATCAAAGATCAACTTGAGCTCTCTCGCCCGTGCATTGACATGGCGACGATCGGTTACAATACTGAGTGGTCGCAGGAATTGCGGCTTGACCAGTCTGCGCGCGAGTATGTGAAGGCGGGCATGATCATTGAAATTATGAAGCATTGGTTGTTCTATTCCAAACAACAATCTCAAACTTCACGACCAAATCTTGAAACGATATTCGACGTGAGTGTCGGTTACGATCTTGCCGGAATTCAATCGCCGCAAATTCGCAATTGGTTGAGCATAATGCAAAATGCGTCTTCTCTTATAGAAGAGTTGCGAAGTGAAATTCCTGAGGAGTTCAAAGCGTATCGCGGTCTTCCATTCAAATCAAAAATATCCGACAGTATAACGCTTTCAACGTTTCATGGAACTCCTGCAGAAGAGATCGAACGAATCAGTGAATTTCTTCTCCGGGAACTGAGATTCCATGTTATCGTAAAAATGAATCCGCCGTTGCTCGGGAAGGATCGCCTTGAATATTTATTGTACGACAAACTTGGTTACACAAGCGTTGAAGTGAATCCCAAAGCATACGACGTCAATATCAAATTTGATGACGCCGTTGCCATGGTAAAACGGTTGCAGAAGGTCGCGTTGAACAGTAATAAAACGGTCGGTGTGAAATTCGGTAATACGCTCGAAGTAAAAAACAAAGGCTCATTTCTTAAAGAGAACATACAATATCTCTCCGGTCAACCGCTGCATGTTCTCCATCTCGAACTTGTTCATGAATGGCGAAAAGTGTTTGGCGCAAAATGTCCAATCTCTTTCTCTGCCGGCGTTGATGCAAATAATTTTGCTGATTGTGTCTCTCTCGGACTCGTTCCGGTAACGACCTGTACGGATCTATTGCGCGCCGGTGGTTACGGAAGATTGCCACAATATCTATACAATCTTGAAAATAGAATGAAGGCGCTCGGCGCTAAGACTATTGATGAATTCATTGTATTGTCGGCAAAACATTCCGGTTGCACCGAAAACACACTTCAGGCCTCAATTCTTCACAATACAGAATTGGTGGTTGAAACAAGTATAGTGAATCCACGGTATCATTTTGCCGCAAATCAAAAAATGCCGAGGAAGATTGGAAGCGCTTTGCATTTATTTGACTGCATTAATTGTGACAAATGTATTCCTGTTTGTCCGAATGATGCAAATTTCTTTTTTGAGATCGAACCGATTGAAATTGAATATGAAAATATTGAAGTTACAAGAGAGAGTTGGAAAAAATTTGCCGGAGGATCATTCGCAATAAAAAAGCAACACCAGATTGGGACCTTCGCGGATGCGTGTAATGATTGCGGCAACTGCGATGTGTTTTGCCCTGAAGATGGTGGACCATATATTGAGAAACCGCGTTTCTTTGGTTCGCTTGAATCATATAACAAGTGGAATACATTGAGCGGATTTGTTCTGCAAGCCATACATTCAAAAACGATTCTCATTGGAAGATTTCAGGGAAAAGAATTTAGTATTGAGAAAGAGCCAGGTAAAGATATTATTGAATTCAAGAGTTCCAACACACGGGTCAGTGTCAATTCATCGACCAATGAAATACTTGATGCAGTTCTTCTTGGGACCCAAACTTCTGAAATGATTGATATGCGATATTACTTTGCAATGATAACGTTGATGAAGGGAATGCTAAATATAAATCGCGTTCATTTTGTGAATACGGAGATCTTTACCAACGCCCGCCCGCCGTAGGCATCGATAACCCGGACAGCTCTGAGATCAGCACTGCTTGGCATGTGAAATCTGCGGCTAATAAAAATAAAGAGTATGAAGACGATGCAATTTATACTGAACGGAAAAGAATTCGAAGCGACTCTTGATGGCGAGGTGTCGTTGATGGATGTACTTCGTGAACAAGCTGGGTTAATTTCGCCAAAGAACGGTTGCGCCCCCCAAGGTTCGTGCGGGTGCTGCACGGTGATCGTGGATGGGAAAGCGGTCTCTTCGTGCGCGGTTCCGGCAAAAAATATGTCAGGAAAAAATGTCGTAACGCTGGAAGGACTTACCGAACGTGAGCGCAATATATTTGCAAAAGCTTTTACTCTTTCTGGCGGTTTGCAGTGCGGATTTTGTATTCCGGGAATCGTTGTTCGTGCAAAACATCTTATAGGGAAAAATCCTTTACCAACCAGAGATGAAATTGCACTTGCATTGAATAATCACATTTGCCGCTGTACGGGCTACGTGAAAATTATTGATGCGATTGAACTTTCCGCAAGAGCGTTGCAAGGCGAACCGTTGCCTCAGCCGGATTATTCCGGAAAGATCGGTTCGAGCCTTCCCCGCATGGATGGAGAAAAGTTTGCCATGGGCGAGCGCCCATATATTGATGACATATCGTTGCCGGAAATGCACTATGCAGCGTTTCTCTTTTCACCGCATCCGAAAATTAAGATCCTGAAGATTGATTCTTCGATCGCTGAAAACTTATCAGGTGTTGTTCAGGTAGTTTCTGCAAAGGATGTTCCGGGACAACGCAAACAGGGACTTATCTATAAAGATTGGCCTTTGTTCCTCGCCGAAGGTGAAACCACTCACTGCATCGGAGATATACTTGCTGCTGTTGTTGCAAAAGATGCGCGAACGGCTCGAAAAGCAGTTGAGCTTATTAAGTTAGAATATGAAATCATACCGGGAGTATTTGATCCTGAAGAAGCGCTGAAACCGGACTCGCCGCGTGTTCACAGTGACCATGAAAACCTTTTGTCGAAATCAATTATTAAACGCGGCGATGTTGATGCTGCATTGAAGGAATCTGCGTTTGTCGAAACACGCACGTATGAAACGCAGATGATCGAACATGCATTTTTAGAACCTGAAAGCTCGATCGCATTTCCGAAGGATGGAATGATTGAAGTGTTAAGCCAGGGCCAGGGTATATTTGATGATCGAAAACAAATTGCTTCGTTTCTCAATCGTCCTGAAGAAAAAGTTAACGTTACATTGATAACGAACGGCGGTGCGTTTGGCGGGAAAGAGGATCTCAGCATTCAAGGTCAGGTTGCATTGATGGCAATGTTAATCAACAAGCCTGTGAAGGCAACGTTAACGCGTGAAGAAAGTATTCGCCTTCATCCAAAACGTCATCCGATCAAAATGACATACACCGTTGGCTGCGATGCGAACGGAAAGCTTACGGCTGTGCGTGCAAGAATGATTGGTGATAAAGGCGCGTATGCTTCCGTTGGAACAAAAGTGTTGGAGCGGGCGGCCGGACATGCATGCGGCCCGTACAATATATTACATTCGGATGTTGAAGCGTTATCAGTCTATACAAATAATCTTCCATGCGGTGCAATGCGCGGATTCGGTGCAAATCAAGCAGCATTTGCAATGGAAGGAATGATGGATATACTCGCCGAAAAAGTTGGTATTGATGGATGGGAAATGCGTTGGCGGAATGTTGTGGATGTTGGAGATACATTCTGCACCGGACAGGTTTTTGAGAGAGCTGTTGGAATTAGAAAAACGTTGCTGGCAGTGAAAGATATTTATTACTCATCGAAGTTTGCCGGTATCGCTTGCGGAATAAAAAATGTCGGTATCGGAAACGGAATGCCCGAATACGGTCAGGCACTTGTCACTGTGCATCCCGATGAAACCATTACGATCAATACAGGTTTTACAGAAATGGGACAAGGATTCTGCACTGTGATGATCCAGTTCTTCAGTGATGTCACCGGTATTGATCCAAGAAAAGTCCGCGTAGCAATTGACACGACACAGCCGACGCCGTGCGGAATGACAACTGCCTCGAGGGCAACAGTTCTAGGCGGACGTGCAGTGATCAAAGCTGCAGAAGAATTGAAAAAAGATTTGATGAATAGTGCATCACTTTCCCAGCTTGCAGGAAAACAATATTCAGGTGAAGTTGTAATAGATTATACAACATCGCTTGAAGCGAAAACAAACAAGCCGATTACACATATGACATTTGGGTTTGCCACGCAGGTATGCATTCTTGATGATGCAGGACGTTTGAAGAAATTCGTCGCTGCCCATGACGTGGGAAGAGTAATCAATAAAAAACTTCTTGAAGGACAACTTGAAGGCTCTATCCACATGGGACTTGGCTATGCACTGACAGAAGAATTAAAACTGAAGAATGGTGTTCCGGAATCGTTTAAGCTTCGATCCCTCGGGTTGTTACGGGCAAAGGACATGCCTGAGACAGAAGTGATCCTCATTGAAGAACATGAATCAGAAGGACCATTCGGTGCGAAAGGTGTAGGAGAAATAGGTCTCGTTCCTACTGCCGGCGCAGTTGCCGGAGCGCTATACAAATTTGATGGCATACGCCGATACAAATTGCCGATGAAAGGTTCTTCGGCTGCAAAAGCGATCTCTAAATAAAACATTACTGTATCCGAGTAATCTGTGGATACTTAAGAATATATATCAACGAAAGGATTACAATGTCACAATCATTTGAGGAACACCTTAATTCATTGAGAAGTTTAAAGACCAACATGTTCAACAAAGATTTCTTGTTGACATGGGAACGAAGTGAAGATGAATTAAAAGCAGTCATTGGTGTCGCACAGCTTATGAACGATCTTCACAAAGCCGGCAATTCACTCCGCACGTTTGATACGGGACTTGCCATCTCTATTTTTCGCGACAACTCCACGCGCACGCGATTCAGTTTTGCATCGGCAGCCAATGCGCTTGGTCTCGGACTATCAGAACTGGACGAGGAGAAATCACAGATTGCACACGGAGAAACAGTCCGCGAAACAGCCAATATGATCTCTTTTCTTGCAGAAGTGATCGGCATTCGTGACGACATGTTTCTTGGCGAAGGAAATAAATATATGCGGGAGTTCGGGAGCGCAGTCCAGGAAGGATACGAACACGGGATTCTTCATCAGCGACCGAGCGTTATCAATTTACAATGCGACATTGACCATCCGACTCAAGCGCTTGCGGATTTGATGCAATTGAAAAATACGTTTGGTTCATTGGATAATCTTCGCGGAAAAAAAATTGCCATGACATGGGCATATTCACCAAGCTACGGCAAACCGCTTTCCGTTCCCCAGGGTGTCATCGGATTGATGTCGCGTTTCGGTATGAATGTTTCGCTTGCGTTTCCGGAAGGGTATGGATTGATTCCGGATGTGATAGAACAAACAAGGAAACAATCGGCACAATCAGGCGGTACATTTGAGATCGTGAACAATATGGAAGATGCGTTCAAAAATGCAGACATCGTTTATCCGAAATCGTGGGCACCGTTCAATGTAATGCAGCGTCGTACAGTTCTCTTGAACAACAATGATAAACCAGGATTAAAAGAACTTGAAAAAGAATGTCTGGCGAATAACGCAAAGTTCAAGAATTGGGAATGCGATGGAAACAAAATGAAACTGACGAAAAAAGGAGAAGCGCTGTACATGCACTGTTTGCCGGCTGATATCTCCGGTGTAAGTTGCGTTGAAGGTGAAGTGTCGAAGGATGTGTTCGATAAATATCGTCTCGCAACATACACTGAAGCAAGCTGCAAACCGTTCGTGATTGCAGCAATGATTTTTTTAACACGAATGCAAAACCCTGTTGAACGGATGGATCAAATTATTAAGAAGAACCTGAAACGCGGCTAAAAGGAATTACTAATGTCAAAAATTGTAAAGAACATTGATCATGCCGTTGTTAAAAAAACAGCTGCACGCTGCAAAGCACGTGGCATCATCATACCGACATTTGCACAAATGCAGAATCCACACTTGATTCCAGATTCAATAAAGAAAAAACTTCCTTCAATTGGATTATGGGATGTTAATCCGCTCAATCTTTTTCGGATCACATGGAAAAATGATGTAATGACCGGCGGATTTGGCGGCGTGAACTATTTCGAAATACCAAAGGCAATTACCGGCGTTGACGCACGCATTATCGGTATCGTCGGAAAATATTTCCCGACCGGGGCTCACAAAGTAGGTGCAGCATTTGGATGTTTGGTGCCGCGGTTAGTGAGCGGAGAATTTGATCCGGAAAAACACAAGGCAGTGTGGCCCTCAACGGGAAATTATTGCCGGGGCGGTGCGTTCGATTGCCGTTTGTTGGATTGTACGCCCATTGCAATTCTTCCGGAAGGAATGTCGAAAGAACGTTTTACCTGGCTGCGTGAAATAGGTTCGGAAGTGATTGCAACGCCCGGAACAGAATCCAACGTGAAAGAAATTTACGATAAGTGCTGGGAGTTAAAAAAAGATCCGCTCAATATCATCTTTAATCAATTTGAAGAATTTGGAAATCCAATCTGGCATTACAATGTTACCGGTCCCGCGTTGGAAGAAGCATTTCAAGCTCTCGGTGTGAAGAATGGAAATGCTGCTGCCTATATCTCTGCAACCGGTTCGGCGGGAACAATCGGGGCGGGCGACTATCTTAAAACAATACATCCACATTTGAAGATTGTTGCGAGCGAAGCATTGCAATGCCCTACATTATTTATGAATGGATTCGGCGAACACCGCATTGAAGGGATCGGCGACAAACATGTTCCATGGGTGCACAATGTTCGCAACACCGACGCGGTTTCGGCGATTGACGATGAAGATTGCATGCGTGTGCTCCGTTTGTTCAACGAAGAAGAAGGGCGAACATACTTAAAGACGCAAGGGGTAACGGATCAGCAATTGGAAAATTTGAAGTTGATGGGAATTTCGAGCATCTCGAATATGCTTTCTGCGATCAAGACAGCAAAATACTTTGAGTACGGTTCATCCGATGTTGTGGTGACGGTATTTACCGATTCAGCAGAAATGTATCTTTCGCGCGTGGAAGAATTGCGTCACGAGCGGGGCGCATATTCAACAATCGACGCGGCAAAAGATCATGCCGGTCCGTTAACACATCAAAGTATTGACTACTATAAAGAACTCTCCTATTACGATCGCAAGGCAATTCACAACTTGAAATATTTTACATGGGTTGAACAGCAAGGAAAATCCTCCGAAGAATTACGCGAGCAATGGGAACCGGAATATTGGCGTTCACTGTTCGAGGATGAAGTTGCACAGTTTGACAAACTGATAGAAGAGTTTAACGCAATAAGTAATTGATAATCTGGCAGTAGTATTTTAGTACAATCAAAGGGATAACACCATGTTCAAAAAAATATATGACGAGGCAAAAAAGAACGAACGACAAGTTGCAGGTTTTCTCCGCGATCTGATCGCGATAAAGTCCATGAGTTCGCAAGAGGCAAATGTTATTGCCCGCGTGAAACAAGAAATGGAAAAATGCAAGTTCGACGAAATTACAATTGATCCGATGGGGAATATTCTCGGACGCATTGGACATGGAAAGCATATTATCGCATTTGATGCACACGTTGATACGGTTGATGTCGGAAATCCTGAAAACTGGAAAGTAGATCCTTTTAAAGGCGATGAGAAAGACGGCATCATCTACGGACGCGGTGCGTGTGATATGAAAGGTGCGCTTGCTTCCATCATTTACGGCGGCAAGATCATCAAAGATCTCGGTCTAGAAGATGATTACACGTTGTATGTTGTCGGCAGTGTGCAGGAAGAAGATTGCGACGGATTATGCTGGCAATATATCATCAATGAAGACAAACTTCGTCCTGAAGTAGTAGTTATTACTGAACCGACGAATCTTGCGGTCTATCGCGGTCATCGCGGGCGTATGGAAATTGAAGTACGCACAAAAGGAATATCGTGTCACGGTTCTGCGCCGGAACGCGGTGTGAATGCTGTATACAAAATGGCGCCGATCGTACTAGACATTGAAAAGTTGAATGAGCGTCTCGGCGGCGAACCATTTTTGGGAAAAGGAACTGTGACAATTGCAGAATTCCGTTCTACGTCGCCATCGTTATGTGCTGTTGCAGATTCTGCTACAATTCATTTGGATAGAAGACTCGCTGCTTCGGATACTCTCGAATCTGCTGTAAAAGAAATACAAGAGCTTCCAGGTGTGAAGGCAGCAGGTGCTGACGTTGTTGTCCTCAATTACGCCGTACCAAGTTGGAAAGGGCTGACATATCCAACGCAGAAATATTTTCCGACCTGGCTTTTGCCGGAAAATCACCCTGTGCTTGCCAGCGGCGTAAACGCATATGAAGGTTTATTTAATGAGAAACCACAAGTGAGCCGCTGGGTTTTTAGCACGAACGGTGTTGCGGTCATGGGAATGCATGGTATTCCATGTATCGGGTTCGGACCGGGAAATGAAATTTATGCGCACATGGCAACAGAGCATATTCCTGTTGAACATCTGGTAAAAGCGTCTGCATGGTACGCGGCGTTTCCGAAAACATATTTAAATGAATTAAAATGATGAACCAACGTATCGCACGGAAATAGGATAGATACGCACAGAAAGAATTCCAGAACAATCCGCGTTGTTCTGTGAACATCCGTGATTAAATTTATGAGCACACCAATTGTAATTGCCATCGGCGGTAATTCGCTGATTCGCGCCGGACAACACGGAACGGTCATTGAACAAAGAGAAAATGCCGCGACAACATGTCAACATCTTTCTGCGCTTATTGCACAAGGTCACAGGTTAATCATTACGCACGGGAATGGTCCGCAAGTTGGCGCTCAACTTATTCGATCTGAACTTGCATCTTCGCATGTGTACTCGCTTCCACTCGATAGTTGTGACGCATCAACACAAGGGGAGATGGGATATATCCTTCAAAACGCGCTACGTTCCGCACTCCATTCGCGTGGAATTTCCATTCCGGTGATAACAATTCTTACGCAAGTGGTGGTTCGGAAAGACGATCCGGCTTTTACACATCCAACAAAACCTGTTGGACCATTTTATTCTCCCAAAGTTGCTGAACAGAAAACATCCGAACTTGGCTGGCAGATTATTGAAGATGCCGCGCGTGGATACCGCCGGGTTGTTCCTTCTCCCCAGCCGATTGCAATTGTTGAGTTGGATGCAATTAAACGCTGCACGATGAATGGAATGATTGTGATTGCAGTTGGCGGCGGCGGCATTCCGGTGATAGACGAAAACGGTCATTATCGTGGTGTTGAAGCAGTGATTGATAAAGATCGGGCGTCAGCTCTTCTGGCAAAACAACTTCAACTAAAACAATTAATTATTTCAACCGATACTGATCGCGTCTATCTGAATTATAAAAAACCAGATCAACGTGCATTGGAACGTTTGTCGGTGGCACAGACAATTCAGTATATAAAAGAAAACCAATTTCCTGCCGGCAGTATGGGACCGAAAGTTGAAGCAGCTGTTGATTTTCTTTCCAACGGGGGTGAAGAAGTTATTATTACTCGACCTGAACTGCTGGTTGATGCGATGAACGGAACAGCGGGAACACATATCTGTGTGAATGAGTGAAAGGCGAGCAATGAAACTGAAACATATAATTGAATCCCAGCAATTTACCCAGCCAATGCTGCGGGAGTTGTTCCAGCGCGCAGACGAGATGACAAATGTTCTGAAACGTGGCGGAACACGTGATTATGAAAAGAAAGTGATGGCCTCTCTTTTTTATGAATCAGGAACACTTACGAGGTTTTCATTCGAATCTGCAATGACACGTTTGGGTGGACGAATTATTTCTACTCAAAAGGCATCAACTTTTTTTTCCAATGCACCGGAAGAAACTCTTGAGGATACGATTCGCGTGGTGAATAAGTTTTGCGATGTGATCGTGTTAAGGCATAATACCATCGGTGGAGCAAAACGTGCCGCTGCAGTGTCAACGTGTTCTATTGTCAATGCCGGCGATGGAAAAGGAGGACAGCATCCGACGCAGGCGCTTCTCGATTTGTATACTATTCACAAAGAAACAAATAAACTTGACGGTTTGAAGGTGGCAATGGTTGGCAACATTGCAGAAGGCCGCACAGTGCGGTCGCTTTCGTATCTGCTTGGAAAATTTGAACGAGTGAAACTCTATTTCGTTGCGCCACCATCGTTGCAGATGAAAGAA
>JBBRUI010000023.1:0-25870 GCA_038247945.1 Bacteroidota bacterium
CCTTTAAAGGATCCCATTCGAATTCCATTCATCAGCTCCAAACACCGGGGATCGTGGTCAAACATTTCGGGCAGGATCCATTCACAATTTTGTTTTGTCTGATGACATATCCCAATCGTTCGATGAGAAGCTCCTTGCAATTGGGACAATAGGTGTTCTCCAGATTGCCAACCTTGCCCCGAACATTTCCTGCGTACACAAAATGCAGTCCGCTCGCGAATCCAATCTCTGCGGCTCGTAACAATGTCTCCACCGGCGTATTGTCCGTGTCCATCATTTTATAATCCTGATGAAAAGCTGTAACATGCCACGGAATGTCTTTTGATACAGAAGCGAGGAAGCCCGAAATGTCTTTGAGTTCTTCAGCCGAATCGTTGAAACCCGGAATTATCAGCGTCACGACCTCAACCCAAATTCCAAGTTCCTTCAATCTCCGGATAGTATAGAGAACGTTCTCGAGCTTTCCGCCAAGCTGCTGGTAGTTCTTCTGACGAAAACTCTTCAGGTCGATCTTGTAGAGTTGCACATATGGTTTGATGTAGTCCAGAACTTCCGGCGTTCCGTTCCCGTTCGAGACGTACGAGCATTTGATGTCGTACTTTTGCGCAAGCTTGAATACTTCCACAGCCCACTCGCTTGTTATCAGCGGTTCATTGTACGTGCTCGTGAGAACTGGAATTTTTCTTTCAAGGGCGAGAGAAACGATTCGTTCGGCAGAAACATAATTCGGCGGAGTTCCGGCGCCGGGATCGCGGAGGGCTTGCGACGTGAGCCAGTTCTGGCAGTAGGCGCAATGGTAATCGCAGCCCAGCATTCCAAAGCTCAAGGCGTTCACGCCCGGCAGCGCGTGGAAGAAGGGCTTCTTTTCAATGGGATCTATTTGAAGTCCGGCAACATAACCATGAGGCACGTACAGCACGCCGCCCTTGTTGAAGCGCACTTTGCAAATGCCGTCACGGTCCGGGCCAATCTTGCACCGATGTCCGCAGGCAAAACACTTCACCCAGTTGTCCGGCATCTTCTCATAGAGCTCGCCTTCGGCAACGTGTTCGGCCAATAGGTCGTGCAGTGTTTCTGTCTGTTCCATGATAGTATTGTAAGGCGAATTTGGTGGGATATCAAGCATATCTTTTGCAGGCATCTTCATTTTATTTCAAATTGTTGACACTGTGATAAGAAATGTTGCACTTGGTGAATCCATAGACTATCTTTTGATAAGATAACTCCCTCCTATGGCCTTCGGGAATTTGATACTCCTTGATACCGGTTGATGAACTGATAAAAATAGCAAAGGCAAGGGTGAAGGACGCTGAGGTTCTTTTGAAATCCGCAAGATTCGATGGAGCTACGTATTTATGCGGATATGCAATTGAACTCGGACTGAAGGCTAGAGCGTGTAAAACATTGAGATGGAGCGGTTTTCCTTCAACGAATTCTGAATTCAAAAACTATTTATCTTTCAAGACGCACAACCTTGACGTTCTTTTGAGTTTGTCTGGCGCGGAGAACAAAATCAAGACAAAGTACCTCACTGAGTGGTCGGCGGTTGCTTCATGGGATTCCGAAGCTAGATACAGATCACTGGGGAGCGCAACAAAAACGGACGCAACACTTATGGTTGAATCTGCAAAAACATTATTGAGGGTTTTATGACCTCACTCGTTCAAAAATTCATTGAAATTGAGCGCGCGATATCGGGCAAGCGCGGCTCGTTTCGCTTATTCGGTTTGGTCCTGAGAGAAGACTCTCAAGAGAAATGGGATGTAATTGTGTCTTCACGTTGGCTCGTCGGAGATCCCAAAAGTTCCTTGAAAGCCATTTCAAAAAAAATTGAATCGAAACTCAAGCCTGATGAATTGCTCCGAGTATCGCGGGTTGTCGTGCTCAACACTAATGACAATATTGTTAGGGCTATTAACCAAGCTATCAACGTCGAGCATGGCTCTGCCGAAGTGAGGGACTGCAATTTTTCTGGACTACAGATAAAGCACGCCTACATCATCACATCAACACATCGGGATTTTGTAAGCGTCGAAGCAGCCTAACTATTGCCTTCATTTACCCCAAGCCGTTTCCATACCTGCCGCATCTCTTATTGCAAGTCCGACACATCGGGTCGGAAAGAAATTGGCGGACAAACGAGACCTGACTTCGCTCTTCTTCTACGATAATCCTGACGGAAGCCGCGGAGATGAAATAAGTTTTGTAAACTCTTCCCATCGCTTGAATGGATTGTCGGATGTCCCTCCCTTCGATTCAATATACTTCGCAACCATATCCTGACCGAGATTGTAATTGATCACGTAACTGCGGTATGCATCGAAAAACTTGATACGCTGTGTTGCGCGGTCCCGAGAGAACAAGGCGTAATCTACCAGCCATTGAATCGCCTCTTCTTTGCTCAACTTGCCGTCGAGATAACCGCGTGCCGCTTCATTCCCGGCGTACGCCAGCTTCATGAACAATGAATGGATAGTGTAGTATAACTCCACCTTCGATCTATCGCATCCTGCCAGCGGGAACAATACATCACGTTCGAAAGCAATTCGTTCCTCTGGTGTGAAGACGACATCGATCCCGAAATTCGCCGTTCCTTCCGCGATCAATGATTGCGGACTGAAGAGTGCGTAGATACTGAACTCGACCCATCCGTTTTTCTTCAACAAGTTTTGTTCGAGCAACGCATTGTATACGTGGTGGCCCGGATAGCCTTCGTGTGCAGCAAGATCAACCGCACGATCTATGTAGATGGGCAAATCTGTGTTCATCTGAATAAGACTGTGGTTGTCCCCTTTGTACCAGTTGTAGCCGCTCCACGCCTTGTTCGTCACGTATTCAATCACAAAGCTTTCGTTGGCTGGGAGTTCAATGTGTTGCTTTGTTCTCGCTCGGCATTCTTCTATTGCCGCTTTGAAAACTGCGTCAAGTTTCTCTTTGGGAATGATGAAGTTACTTTTGAATACTTCGTACCGTTCCTGTACACTTCCGTTGCCGGGCAATATTGTCCCCAATTCTTTCAGTATGTCTTTGAAGTGTTCTTCGGAATATGTCGGGGCAACGGCGTCATACAAGGCATTCGATTCTTCATCGAATGTGAATTTCTTTCCCTGCAGCATTTCGACGCGGGCAATCAGTGACTTTATTTGTTTGGTGAGATATTGATGTCGAAGATTCTCCGGCTCACCTATCGCGGAGGAATCGAAATCTGCCAGCGAGTCAAGCGTGCGGGTTGCAGAGATGTGAATTTCTTGCAAGGATATTTTTTGTTGCTGCGCCTCCGCCTTCCACTCTTCGGCTCCATGATACGCATCGACATAATCCGCATCATGATTTCCAACGGCGAGCACGAGCTTTACGTATGCTTCAGCTATGTTGTTCACAAGTCCTCCGCAAAATAGAAGAACCGCAGAGCCAAACTCAGACCCTGCGGTTCATCCAAACTAAATATGTTCTTATTTCACTGACAACAATTCCACTTCAAATATCAACGTCGCATTCGGCCCGATTGATTCACCCGCACCACGATCTCCGTACGCCAGTTCGGAGGGAATGAATAATTCCCATTTCGAGCCCACGGGCATTAGCTGCACTGCCTCCGTCCAACCTTTGATGACCTGATTAACTGCAAACGTCGCCGGCTCTCCGCGCTTGTATGAACTGTCGAATTCCTTCCCGTCAATCGTTGTACCTTTGTACTGAACCGAGACCGTCTGGTCGGCCTTGGGCTTTGGCCCCGTTCCCATTTTGATCACTTTATATTGCATGCCGCTTGCAGTAGTTTTCACACCTTCTTTGTTTTTGTTTGCTGCGAGAAACGCTTCGCCCTCTTTCTTATTCTTCTCGCCGGAGGCTTTACCGACCTCTTCTTGTTTCGCCATCATTCGCTGCTGGAATGCCATCATGCAGGCTTGCGCTTGTTCATCCGTCATCAATACCTTGCTGCTGTCAAGAACGTGTTGGATTCCCATTGCAACGGCGTCAACGGTCACATCGACTTTTTGACCTTTAAAGTTCTTTCCAATGTTCAACCCGATCGCATAGCTCACGCTGTCCTGTGTGGTCTTTAGTTCGGTCTTGTTTTGAGTAACGCCCTGACAGGCAAGCATCAAAACGCTTAGTACGGTTACGAGTGCATATTTCATCGAAGTATATTCCTTGTGTATGATTAGTGAACGGATCGCCAATAAATTCTTCCCTCAAAATACGGGTTTCGGATTACGATTCCAAACCCTATGAATTATCCCTAAAACCATGGTTCGTCTGCCGATCCACCATAAATGGAAGGAACCTTCGCACCAACCAATCTCAAATAAATGGAAAACTGTCCGCGATGATGGATGCTATCCATCAGCATCATCCAGAACAGATCGCCGCGGCGAACCTCTCCCATTTTTCCCGGACCTACAGGAAATTGCATGGTAGAATTCCAATCCGCATCCGGCATGTTCTTCACTTTTTCGACCATTGCCTTCTGCGTACTTTCAAATGTAGATAAGACCTGATCGTAGGTCGCCGGGGACTTGGATCCTGCGTGGCTTCCGAAATCAAGCACTCCTTTCACGACATGATCCATCACACTCAACTCGGCAATAAAAACATTCGCCAGTTCTTTAGCAGATTTTGTTTTCTCTGCCGTTGGTTTGAAGTCTGCCTTGTCCGCAGGCAGTTGTTTAAGAACTTTCATGGTTGTGGCAAATTCGCGGTCCCACGTTTGCAGGAATGTGTCCTTCTCGTGCATGAGTGTCTCCCTTATGATTGTTAGTTTTCTATCGTTGATTGTCCGGATTTCGAAAGCAATCGGCTGCGTGGTCGTTAACCATTCCAACCGCCTGCATGAACGCATAACAGATTGTCGATCCCACGAACTTAAAACCGCGCTTCTTTAGATCTTTGCTCATAAAATCCGATTCGGCGCTCGTTGATTGCGCTTTTTTCACCCACCGTCCTTCGACCGGAGCAAATTGCCAGATGTAAGCATCAAAGCTACCGTATTCTTTTTGAACATCAAGAAATGCTTTTGCGTTCGAAATTGTCGATTCAATCTTTAGTCTGTTGCGAATGATGCCGGCATTTTTGAGGAGTTCGTTTACTTTTCGTTTGTCGTATCCGGCAATTTTCTTCGGATGAAAATTATTGAATGCCTTGCGGTAGTTCTCGCGTCGCTTCAGAATTGTAATCCAACTCAGTCCGGCCTGTGCACCCTCCAATATCAGCATCTCAAAAAGTTTGCGGTCATCATGTGCGGGCACGCCCCATTCTTCGTCATGATATGTTATGTAGATGGGATCCGATGTACACCAAGGGCAGCGGATTTTAGGGGAATGGGTTTTCAGAATGAGAGGTCTCCCTGAAAATACAGTTTGTGTTTCATCTCTTCCATCCATACAACTTGAGATCGACTCTACCCTGTACAAAAGAAATTCCTTCCTTCTCCAACAAATCCTTTTGTCGTTTGTGCGAAGTTGAGTTTTCCGGAAATGAAATCTTTCCCTGATGATTGATGACGCGTTGCCAGGGAACGTCGATTCCCTGCGGAAGATTATGCAATGCGTACCCCACCAAACGTGCCCGACTCGGCAATCGGCTTATGCGTGCTACTTGCCCGTAGGTGGCAACTCTTCCTTTCGGAATTTTTTCTACGGTAAGCCAGATTTTTCTGTAGCTATCAGAGAATTGTTTCGAGGACTTCACGGCAGAATCTATTTCTTCTTCACGCTTCCTTTGCGAAGCTTTTTCAGATCAACCGGCATGGGAAAAAGTTTTTTAAACGGTATCACTTTGATTCCGCCCTTCGCTGCACTCAGAATAATCTCAATGTCCGGAGAAAACTCTGAGAGAACCTGCCGGCACGCTCCGCACGGAGGCAGAAAGCTATCGTTGGAAACGATGGCTATTGCTTTAAACTTTCGCTGACCCGCACACACCGCTTTGAAAATGGCGTTGCGCTCGGCACACATCGTAAGTCCGTACGAGCTATTCTCGACATTGCAGCCCGCGAAGAACGTATAATCCTCCGTCAGCAATGCTGCGCCAACGGGAAACTGAGAATACGGCGCATAAGCGTTTACCTTTGCCAAATTTGCAGTTTCAATCAGGCGCTGGCGTTCCGTACGTGTGATTTTTCGATTGCCCATATGCCTCCAATTTGTGCTTAGTGAATTTACCGATGCTTTTATCCATAAGCAAAGGCGACTTTAGGCTTAATGATTCCGGCGTTTCGGCGTTCCAAAATGTACGTGGTATAGCCTACGTGGTGCCCAAGCCATTGTTCCGGCATGGGTTACGTGAAAGCTTTTCTGCTTTTAATCAAAAGATAAAAAAAATTAATTACGTTTCGCTCAATTGAACTTAAAATGACCGTGTATTGCATTCCCCCGATTGAACCATTTACGTCATAAATGCGTTATATTATACAAGGAGAAAAAGACTTATGAATTATAAGGGTGATGCAAGAATGAAGAAGCGTGGGTCCACGATCTGTCGGGACTGCGGCAACGAGTTTCGTGGGCAGGTGGGCGCTTATCGGTGCCCTGGCTGCAAGAAGAAAGAGATGGCATACCGCGCCAAGCGCGAGCGTATGCGACAGCAGTTGCCGTTTTATCTTAAAACAGACAGTTAATCTGAGGTTTAGCTCAAATTTCGAAACGCCTTCCTTTGTGAAGGCGTTTCTGTTTTATGATTGTCTCTTCCGTTCGTGCCTGCATAATCCGAATATTTTTCTCAGCAACGCCTCATCCGCCTCTGTCATTTGAATATTTCTCCTCGCCATAACCTGACGGGCCACCTCCAGACTTTTCTCCAGTTCGTATTCCTGCAAACTGTCGGCACCGCCCCATGTAAACGATGGAATAAATTTAGGTGGAAATCCCGCACCAAAAACATTGCTCGACACTCCCACGACCGTCCCGGTATTGAACATTGTATTTATCCCGCTTTTGGAGTGATCTCCCATCATCAACCCGACAAACTGCGAGCCTGTATCGACCAGAAGACCATTGACGTAGACCTTCACGTGCCCGTAATTGTTTTTCAGGTCGCTGTTGTTGGTGTCGGCACCGAGATTGCACCACATGCCGAGATACGAATGGCCGAGAAAGCCGTCGTGCTGTTTGTTGGAGTAGGAGTGAATGATGCTTGCCTCTACCTCTCCGCCGATCTTGCACATTTCTCCGATACTCGTGTTGCCGTAAATCTTCGCTCCAATCTTCACTAAAGTTCCTGCTCCGATAAATGCAGGCCCTTCAATAACCGCGTTCGGAAATATCTTTGCATTCTTGCCAATGTAAATCGGCCCGCTTTCAGCATCGAGAACAACACCCGGCTTAACGACAGCACCGGCATCAATGAAAATATTTTTCCTGTTGAGGAGATGAGCACCGGGGTAAATCTTGCCTTTGCTTTTTTGTTTTCCGACAAGGGATTTAAAGTCCGCAACAATCTGTTGGCCGTTCCTCTGTACGAGATCCCAGGAATACTCGATGAGCGTAACATCAACATCGATTTTCTCAAACTCTGCGAAGTGATCAACGTCGAAGCTCACGGACAGATTCTCTTTCATGGAAGTCCGTGCAATAGCATTCATGCGCACGGCAACGACAGTGTTGCCTGAAATATACAGCGCGTTCTTTCCCTTTAACGGAATCTTCTTCGCGAAGGATTCATCGGCAAGGGCTCTGCCGTTGACAAACAAACAATTCCCCGGAGGAACGGCATTTACCTTTGTGTTCGGGTTCTGTTGCCCCACGACATCGGCAAGATATGGACGACACAACAGAGCAGTGCTTGCTTTAGGATATGCTTTTTGAATTTTCTCGCGCAGCGTGAGAATTCCACAACGCAGGTCGTATACCGGACGCGTGTAAACGAGCGGCAACAGTTTTACGTATTGAGGATCTTCAAAAATACAGACTGTATCAGACATTAAATGTCCTCGGCGGATCGATCAGATCAAACACAATTGAATAGCTCTACCAAAAATGTAAGAAGAAATGATTCAAAATCCCCATGTTGAGAGCAACCGTTGCCTTCATCTTGCGTACTATGAAATGAACTTCAAAGGAATGACATGATAAAGTTTCTTCTCTGGTTGATTCTGCTAATCATCTGCTGGCCTTTAGCCTTACTGGCGTTAGTGCTCTACCCATTCGTGTGGATTATGATGTTGCCGTTTAGGATTGTTGGGATTACCCTTGACTCCCTGTTCCAACTTATCAAGGCGTTGTTTCTGCTGCCCTCAAGAATACTGCGCGGCAACTAGGAATGTGCCGGTTTGACATCGATTCAGATATGAAAAGAGGAATGCACGGATGATCGACTTACGAAAAAGAACAAAGGGGCTGAACTAGCGATTTCGGTCCTTTTTGTTCTCCCAACCGAATCGTGCCTATTTCGTCATTATAATTCTTCTATGAAATCATTGCTCTCCGCCGGCGAGCAGGGAAATTCAACCAACCCAATCTGTCACCGGCGAGTTGAGGAAACGTTCGAGAGGGATTCCCCCTTCCCCAACAAGTATGCTGCGCTGCGGACGAAAGAACGACGAGAACGCGTCGAAGCCCGAGAGGTTTTCCCGCTTGCGACCGCTCTTTACTTCAAGGGCTGTCAGCGACTTGCCTTTCTGGAGGATGAAGTCCACCTCTTTGCTCGCTTCACGCCAGTAGAAAACTTTTACCTGTGAACCTGTCGTGCTATTGATCAGATGTGCGCCAACGGCGGATTCCACGAGCCGTCCCCAGAGGTCGCGCTCCTTCCGCGTCTCGGTAAGTGTCAGATGCGATTGTGCCGTCATGAGCGCAGTGTTCATCACGAGCAGCTTCGGACTGGAGGCGCGTTGCCGTATCTGTTTGCCGGAATACTTTTGGACTCCCGTAATCATTCCCGCTTCGGCAAGGAGTTCAAGGTAATGCGCGAGCGTTGTGGTGTTGCCTGCATCCTGCAACTGCCCCACGAGTTTCTGGTACGAGACGATCTGCCCGGAGTACGAACATCCGATCTTGAACAATTGGCGGAGGAGCGCCGGCTTGTCCACCCGCGTCATCAAAAGTATGTCCCGCGCAATGGTCGTCTCAATGAGCGAGTCTGCAACGTAATGCGCCCATCGCTCCGGTTCGTTCACAAGGGACGCCGAGCCGGGATAGCCCCCGTAATAAATGTACTCATTGAGCGTCCAACCGAATGCGTTGTGCATTTCAGGGAACGACCAATGTGTCACGGGAATGATCTCAAATCGTCCGGCAAGGCTTTCGCTGAGTCCCTGTTGAACGAGCAGCGGCGCCGAGCCGAGCAACACAACTTTGAGAGGCAAGCCTTTCCGTGTATCCTCATCCCACAATCGTTTCACCGTTTCCGACCAGCCGGGGATTTTCTGGATTTCGTCGAGGATGAGGATGGCGCTCTTCTGCTTTGCAGCGCCAGCTTCCGCGCGACCGACTTCCCATTGTTGCTCTATCCAGGACGTGCCGCGCAACGATGGCTCATCTGCTGATGCATAGTGTGATGAGAACTTCACCGATTCGATCGCTTGCTTTGCAATCGTAGTTTTCCCCGCCTGGCGTGGTCCCGCAAGCACCTGAATGAACCGTCGCTGTTCACCAAGTCGTGCTTGAAGCGTGGAAAATTGTGTACGTCGAAAAACGGTTTTCTTTGTCATAATTTTACTCAATACGTTGAGTTAATTTACTCAATACGTTGAGTTAATTTATAAGGTGAGCGAGTAAATGTCAAGGCGTGAGAACTACCCTTACCCCCTCAATCGCTTTGCGAGGAGAGGGAACGATTCTTCTTATTCCACAACCAAAACGCCGGAATGCCCGACAGTATCATCGCGCACCCAATAGCCGCGTCGCGGGGACTCTCGATGATGGTGCTGACGGCAAGAACAGCAGAGAAGAGAATAAAACAGCACGGGTTTGTACGGACGCGGAAGATCGGGCTTGCGCCTGCGGAGGATGATTACCGCTCCGCAGCTCATAGCGTAAAAGACCCACGAAGCAAAGACAATGTACGTGATGAGCTGGTCATACGTGCCGCTGAGAACAAGTACACACGACCACGCTCCCTGCGCCAACAGCGAGGCAACCGGCGTTTGAGAGCGCGGATGAATGCGGGCAAGTGGTTTGAAAAACAAACCGGCCCGCGCCATTGCATAATAACCCGCCTCGATGGCGGCAGACGTTGTAGGCGCGGAGCTTCTCATCTTGTCCCCGCACAACAATGATTGGATTCCCGGCGGCGACACCAATAATGTAGTCTCCCTGCTTTTCCAATCGCGAGAGATGTCCGATGCCATGTCATCTACGATTGAAGATTGCTTGCTTGTCCAACTCGTGAAAACGCGGGCCGGTGTACCACGTTGAAGGAATGGTTTCCGAACGAGCCAACGTCTCAACAATGAGATCGTTTTCATGAATGGGGGGAAATGAAATGTTCACGCAGCAATCATTTCCTCACATATTTCCAGTTCCTGTTTTTCCCTTCTACCAACCACTCAATCGCAGTTGCCAGCCGTTTCTCGCGTGTCTCTTCTGTTTTGGCTTCTGAAATCCATTCAGCGTATTCACGCCGGTGAGATGGACTGAAGTTGTCAAATGTTTCTTTCGCCTTCTTGTTCTTTTTTAAGGCTGCCGTAAGTTCGGAGGGAACGGTGAGCGGTTTCTTTTCAGTCGATTTTGGTTTTGATGGAAGCTTCACTCCCTCGTCGTTCAGCTTTGCTGCCTCCTTGATATGGGCGATCATGACTTTGTCAGAGGGAAGGTCGCGAAGACTTTTAAGCTGGCCGAGATGTCCCATTGCAGTGTTGCCGATCTGCGTAAATGTTTTCGCATCGGACATAAGCGACGCTTTCCAGAATCCGAACGTGCAATGCTGTTTAAAGCCTGCCATACTGCACATCATCCCCTTGTAATCGAAGTGTGGGAAACTCCACTTCATCGTTTCTTCCACATCTGGACAAGCTTTATGCACGAGCGTGCGGATGTGAATCAGAATTGGTTTTGCAAAGTCCGCAGACTTTGCAATGTACGCGTCAACGTGTGGATCTTTCTTGGCCATATCATTTCTCTTTGTTACTTACTTGCACTGTTCGCTGACAACTGTTCCGTTTATAATCACGCCGCACACGTGCGTTGTGTACTCAAACGGATCGCCATCATACAACACAATGTCGGCATCCTTTCCCACTTCGAGCGAACCGACGCGCTTGTCAACACCAATGATACGCGCTGCGTTGATGGTGATTGAAGCGAGCGCATCTTCGTACGGAAGTCCGTTTGCTGCAGCAATGGCAGCTTCATACAAAACAATGCGCGTCTTGGGGACGTAGCCTTCGTAGCCGCTTTGAATTGCGAAGAGGATTCCGGCTTGCTTCAACTTCGATGCAGTCTCGAATGAAACGTTCCGCGTTTCTCCTCCGGGCCGTTCCATTGTTGGATGGAGAATTATCGGAACACCGGCCTTTTTTATCTCATCTAAAACCAAATATGATTCTGCCGCGCCATCGAGAATCATCTTGAAGCCAAATTCTTTCTGCACACGCAGCGCAGCCATGATATCCGTTGCCTTTTGTGCCGTGTAGAGAACCTTTGTTGCGCCGCGCAGAACGCGTGCAAGCATTTCCAACTTCAAATCCGTTGCAGGCCGCTTGTCCGGGTCTTTGGCGTTCTTCTTCTTCACATAATCCTGTGCCTTGAGAAACTCCGACCGGATCATTGCGACGGCTTTTGCGCTCGTGCCCGGCGACTTAAAATTCGTGCTCACATCTTCTCCGAACGTGAACGCGACCATGCCGGAATCAATCATCGCTTCGTTCACAGTGGTGCCGACAGTTTTCACGACAATCGTCGTTCCGCTTGCAAGCGCACCGGGCGCATGGCCTGTATGGAGTGTTGTAATGCCAAGTCCCCGTACGAACTCCACCAACTGTTCCCGCGGGTTGTATGCATCAATTGCACGGAGCTCGGGCTGAATGGGGTCCGAAGTCTCAAGCTGCATCTGGTCGTGTTTTTGGTTGTAGATTCCCGCAAGCCCGACCACAGAGTGTGCGTCAACAAGTCCCGGCGTAACAACCTTTGCGTTCATCACTTTATAACCATCGGGAAGCTTTACCATTGCTCCCTCGAGTATGCGCTCAATCTTATTTCCTTTGATGAGCACAACGCCATTCTTAATTGGTTTGCCCGCCATGGTGTAAACGATTTCACCGCGAACAACAATTTGTCCAGGCGAGAACGAAGTGAAGAACAAAACAGCGAAGGATACAATTCCGAGTCGTCTCATCTCAATCTCCCTCGCAATCATCAAGCTGTACTTCGCCACGGAATACTTTGTAGCCGCCAACGGAGAACTTACGGTCCTCGGGATTCGAGCGGTCGAACATCTTCGCGCCCTCAACCCACGTTTGCTCGACATGCGTGTAAACGCTCAGCGGGTCCCCGGATAACACTATGAAGTCAGCGTCTTTGCCCGGCTTAAGCGAGCCAACACGGCTATCGAGATCGAGCATCTTTGCTCCGGCGAGTGTCAAGGCTTCAAGCGCTTTGGGCACCGACATACCGCCGCGAACGCCAAACGCCGCGCTGCGGAGCAACAATCTAGAATCGGTAATACTGTCGTCCGTATGGAACGCAACGCTTACACCGGCCGTCTCAAGAATCGCCGCCGTTTCATACCGCAACTCGGATGCTTCGAGTTTTCCTCCGGGCGAATCAATCACAATGACTGAGCACGGGACTTTTGCTTCTGCAATTTCTTTTGCAACCTTCCACGCTTCACTCACATGGTGCAACACAACGCGGTAACCGAATTCTTTCGCAATGCGTAAAACCGTAACGATGTCATACGCACTATGCGTGTGATGCTGCACGATGCGTTTGCCATCGAGGACTTGCACGAGCGCCTCCATTTCAAGATCGCGCTTTGGCAATTTCGTCGTGTCATCTTTTGCAGCATGGATTTTAGAACGATAATCCAACGCTTTCAGGAACAACTGCCGCACCAGTGCCGCCGATTTCGCACGCGTGCCCGGGAACGGCCGTTCACCAATTGAGTTCGTGCCGTTCGCCATTTTCATTCCGCCACACACATCGTTGAGCGGATCTTTGCAGAATAACATGTCGTTGATAATGTTTGCATTTCGGATTTTCAGATACGCCGTCTGTCCGCTCATGAGATGTCCCGAGCCGGGCATAACGTTGACGGTGGTAATTCCGCCGGCGAGCGCTTTCTTAAACGAATCATCGCGTACATCAATCGCATCAAGAATACGAACATCCGGGTGAAGCGCGGCCGACCGGTCGCCGCCCGAGCCTCGCCCGATGTGCGAGTGCGTATCCACGAGTCCCGGCATGATGACCTTGCCCGACACGTCGACAATTACTGCGTCCGATGGAACGCTGACATTCTGCGCGCTTCCAACGCCGATGATCTTTCCATGCTGAACAACAAGGACGCCGTTTTGAACCGGCTCTCCTTCAATAGGATAAATCGTCGCGCCGCGAAACGCATAAGGCTTATCTTGTGCGGACAACATTGATACGCAGAAGAGCGCGGATAGGAAAACTCTTTGTATGATCATGATCGTTGGGGTGATGGAGTGAAGAAACTAACGCGGAGGCAAGCCGGGAGTCATGCCTCCGGATGTGGGATCTAATTACCGCTTGATTTTTTGCTTCCGCTGCCTACTGTCTTATGGCAACTTCGCAAGCACGCGTCGTGCTTCTTGCAAAAAGCGCTCAGCAATCTTTGCATATTCTTCTTCCGAGAGCGCAAAATAATCGTGAACGCCGGCATTACGAGCCTGGAGAAATTCTGCCCATAACTCCAGATCATCGATCCATCTATATGTGCCGGAGAGCGTAATGGAGTCTCTCGGCCCGAATGCTTCTGTCCCTTGAAATTCAAGAGCCGTCTTCAGCGTTTTCCAAACATACTCGAATGAAACTTCAAAACGTTTGGCAACCGCGTCAAGTCTCACCCAGCGATCTTCGGCGTCCGGATTTGCGTGGAGCCATGCAATTGCCTTTTCAAGCAGGCTGAGCGACGACGCGGCTTTCTTCTTTACTGCATCAAACTTCTGTTGTGGCGAGAGTGTGACCATGCCAGGTTCCATGAAGGACTTTGGTTTCGTTCCGAATTGCATCAAGAAATTCTTGCGGTGCACGGGTGAGATCAACAATATCGATTTTGTAGGGCCACGCAAGTTCCTCTGCCTTCGTCTTCCAAACGGCAAACGTTCTCCATTGGTGGGCGGGAGCTATTGATATACCAATATCATAGTCGGCATTTCGCTTCGCTGTTCCCCGCGCCCTGCTTCCGAAAAGAACTACTGCGCCGTTCTTTCCCACCTGATCTGTGAGAAACGAAATTGCTTGCTCGATATTACGTGGAGTGTTTTGCATTGCGCCGTAAGTTAAGAACAATCATCTCACTTCGCAATATTCAAAAATGTCAGCTTTATGTGCATAATTTCCGGTCTGTTACCGATTCTAACCGGTGGCCCCCACGAGCCGACGCCACAGGAAACATAGAAATGTGTGTCGCCTTTCTTTGTGTAGCCCCAGCTCAGTTCATAGATTCGATTTGTAATCAGATTGAAGGGCCACATCTGTCCGTGATGCGTGTGTCCGGAGAGTTGAAGGTCGATACCGTTCTTCATCGCTTCTTCTAAATGGAACGGCTGGTGATCCATCAGGATGATAGGGAGTGACTTGTCCAATCCCCGCAATAACTCTTCTATAGGTTTCCTCCGACGCTTTGGACCCCGGTTGTAGCTCCGGTCTTCTCTGCCAACAACATAAAAGCTGTCGGCAATTTTGATTACATCATCCCGCAACATGATAATGCCCTGTTCAACTAAATAACTACACGCTGCGTCGACGCCGCCAATGTACTCGTGGTTACCGGTGATTGCAATAACGCCGTGCTTGGATTTGATGCTGCGAAACGTGTCGCCCAGATCTTGTTTGATGACGGGCTGGATATCTTCATCCACCACATCGCCGGGCAGCAGCACAATGTCGGCATTCAGCGAATTGATTTTTCTAACAATACGTTCGAGCCGCGCTTTGCAGATGATGGTCCCCAAATGAATGTCCGACACAGCGACGATATTGAGTGTATTCAGCGAATGACTCTTTTTCGGGATGCTGATGTTAAGAGAGCGAATACGCGGCCTCGCAGCGTTGACTGCACCACCGACAATAACCAGAACAACAATTAGGATTGAACCGATTGCAATAAAGAATCTGGCTTGGGGTTCAAAGAAAGATTGTGGGAGGAATGGAATAATCCAGTGCAGAAGTCTTGCTATATCGAGGGCGATTACAATCAGAAGAAAATACACAACGGCAGCAAGCCAGAACGATCCCAGCCAGATAAGAGCATTACTCAGTGCGGTAATTTTGCGGCGTTCGAGAAACCGGCCCGCGATGTAGGAGAAGGCGAGAAAAAAGAACGCGCCAACATACCACGGACGGAATGCCGGAAAAACGACAAGAGAGCCGGCTCCGCGTATAAAGATGTAGTAGTTAATGACTCCATACACGCCGAAGATAACTGTGAAAAAAATAATTACATCACGGCGTCGCATTCACTGTGGAGGTCGATTGGGTGGGTCGCGTTACTCAGAAACGTCTCTAACACAGACAATGGCGGCCGCATATTTGGGCCGCCAGCGAGTAAACGCAAAATGCAGGAACGCCGTAACTATACCGAAGAGTGCGGCTGGCTTGAACTTATGTTTATACTGTTCGCCACGCATAAACCTTGGGCCCATCAGGCCTATAACCTTAAAACCAAGCGACTGCATTTCCTGCGCCGTCCAGCCGGAAAGATGCACCTGCAAGTCATTGTCATAAAGACTGTGCTGGGGCAAGAAACCATTTGGCGTGAAGAGCAGTATTTTTTTACGAGCGATCCGCTCCATGTCGTTGATCAGCTTGTAGCCATCCTCTTTCGTCAGATGTTCGATAACATCAAGAGCAACAACGCAATCAAACTGATTCTCAGAAAAATGCCTGTCGATCTCAGTGACGTCGGCAAAACAAAAATCATTGTGTGTCGCAGCCCTTTTTGCTTCCTCCAGAGCGGGCGCAAAGTATTCCACTCCTACCGTGTAATCAAATCCCAGGAACCGAATGAACGACTGAGGGCCGCACCCGACATCGAGGCACGTGCGGCAACCGGCAAGTTCCTTGCGTACGGCGTTGAGATATAAAAAGCGCTGCAGCCTTCCGGAGGCTGGCTTGAACAATTTCAGTGTATTGGTTAGCATCGGTAGAAAAGAATGATGAGTGAATAAATGAGCGCTAAATCCATATCCATGGAAAAAATCGGCGGACGAACGATCGCAAATAAAACTTCATGAGATTGCTTCCGCCGGCATAACTGCGGTTATCAGTGCCACGGATTCCTTCGACGAATGGCTGCACTTTGTACCGTGAAACGATTTTCGTCTTGGGAAAGGACCGATGAACGAAATCCCACATATATGTCTCCGGTGGCCCGTTGATTATATCTTCCCGAAGATCATGATATACACCGTGAAGAATTGTATTGTATCCATTCCTTGTCCAGGAAATCAAGTAGAGGTCCATCCAGCGCCGCGGCCACCGGCGGGCGTTGCAGTATAAATCGTAACTCTTCGGGGCGCGGGTGATAAGATCGCACAGGTTTGTTATGACGTACCTGCCGGTGACTTTCCAAATTCGATCGGATGGTGATGCCGATCGGATTATATTTGAGTTCCCCATTACATAGTCGATCATTTTGAACTCGCCATATCCGCGTCCATTGGCAGGTGGATAATCGAGCCCGTCAAAGCTGATAAACTCTATTGGTTTTTGGTTCTTTGTTTCATCGACAAGCTTCTTAAGAGGAGCAAGGTCAGTTCTTGAATTATCAATAAAGACGATGTTATCAATACACTGGCTGCCGGCGGTTAGATAAAATTTTAGCGCGTCTGCATAATCCCGAAGGCGCGCTGCCGGATCGGTCCGGCTGAGACTCGGTACACCCGGAGGCGGTGTAATGGTTGCAGTGAGTAGTAGCGTGTTCACGTGATCCGCGGAAGTATAGCGTCAAGATATGACTTATTCTGTTCTTTCTTGGTGTTCGGTAACACTCGTACAGCAATGCTTCACTTATGGGCAGAGGCAGGGCGTTTGTGAGTGTTCACTCTGTCGATGCAAATTCAATGTCCGAAAAAAAACTTCGCGATACAAGATGGATTGTCTGCAATTCGATAGTGCGAGTGACCACTTTGTCTGGATGTGTGGTGATACGCTGTGCTTTTTACGCCGATTCTATGAGCGATTTTAGAGTTGATAAGTTCTCAACATCTTCCCGCATGTCAACGCCTTTTTCCGTTTCAAGAATTTTCGGAACAGCCTTCAGGCGTTCATCACGCATCAGCATCGTGAAACCCGTCAGCCCGATCATGCCTTTCCCGATATGATGATGACGATCCACACGAGAGCCTCGTTCACGTTTCGAATCATTCACATGAATGGCGGCAAGCCTGTCCAATCCAACAATGTCATCGAACAGCTGCATGGTTTCCATCCAACCGGCCTCGGTGCCGATGTCATAGCCCGCCGCAAACATGTGGCACGTATCCAGGCACACCGCCATCCGTTCTTTTGAATCCACCAAATCAATAATGTCGTGAAGATGTTCAAAACGATATCCGATGGCTGTTCCCTGCCCGGCTGTACATTCAAGAGTTGTGAGCACGCGAAAATTTTTGGTCTTATCGTGAATTAGATTAATTGACTCCGCGATTTTTTTTATCCCTTCACTCTCACCGGCACCCAGATGCGCTCCCGGATGAAAGATGAGTGCGTGAATGCCGAACATCTCACACCGCTTCAGCTCGTCCAGAAACGCATTCTGCGACAACTTCAAAATCTTTTCATTCGTCGCGCACAAGTTAATCAAATACGCTGCATGAGCGACCACCGGGCGAATCGTTGTTTTCGCTTCCTCAGTTTTGTACTTTGAAACGTCTTCTTCGCTCGCCGGCTTGCCAAACCACTGACTGGCGTTCTTCACAAAGACTTGCATTGTTGAACACCCGATGCTGGTTCCGCGCTCGAACGCTGTGTGGACTCCGCCCGCGATAGACATATGCGAGCCAAGTAATGGTACAGATCTTACAGCGGATTCCGTTTTCATTGCGGACATTATCATACTCTTAATTTATTTCAAGGTAAGATGAAAAAACTTTGCCTCCTACTTCTCTTTACAATGGCGCCTCTCTCTGCTCAATGGAAGGGCAAACAGGCGCCCGAATATCTTGCCAATGAGATTTTCCGACTTTCGAAAGATTGTTATTACTTCAAGGAGTTTCTGCTGGTGAAACAGGGCTCGCAATACCTGGTGCTGGCCTCATTTCTGACGAGACAAGGAATGAAGAATGACGCCGGCTCGGTTTCCCCGTGTGGCGACCGTCGGCCGCAAGTCCGGCTGTATCGCTGGATCAATGACAAGAAAGCTGTCTTCAAAGATTCCATTTTCATCGATGCTTTTAGTCTTTCTCTCGAGAACGCGTCAGATTTTGACGGAGCGGGCACGACGAAATTCATCGTGAATCACATTTGCAACGTGCCACAAGGAGAAACACAGCCGTTATTATGCTATGCCTTTTCTGTGTACGAGATAACAAAGAAGGAGAAATTCCGTAACGCTCTTGCCGTGGGAAATGTACCGGAGCGGTATGTGAACGGCTACCCGCGGGGAATCCCTCTCGAGCCTGTCGTGACCGGTAACTTCGATAAAACTCCAGACCCCGAATGCCTTGCAATCGATGATTTCTTTGAAGGTGATTTTGCGTTTCGGGCAGATGATTTTCCGAAGGTGACGCTTGTGTATGCGTGGGATACCGCTGCAAGAGCTTACAAACATCGTTCGGATAAATTCCCCGCTCGTTTCGGATTACCGCCTTCGCTCGATTCGCTGCCGCGTGATATTTCCCTTGTGGATTTCATGCAGACTGTAATGGCAGTCGCTGCAACGGGAAAACAAGAAGCCGCCCGAAAATATATCGGGATGGGAATGACCCCGGAACGCTTTGCGCTTTGGAGAGAAAAAGACGCGGCACGAGCAAACTACATCGACCTCGACCGACTGAGAAGCAAACTACTCCTTTGTATCGATCGTTATACGACGAAGCCATGAAATGGAAATATGTCGCCGGGCTCATGTCCGGAACATCGCTGGATGGCGTTGATGCTGTGTTGATGCAAATGCGTGGATCGGGCACAACAACACAGTTCAAGCTGGTTTGCCACATTGCACGGAAATTCCCTTCGGGTCTAAAAGAACTGCTGCTAAAAAATTCTCTTCCCGAAACCAGCAGGGTCGATGATATCGCCCGGCTGAATTTTCTCCTCGCCCACATTTATGCTGACGCACTCCGCGCAATTGCCCGCAAAGCCGGAATATCCCTCAAGCAGATTGCCCTCGTCGGGTCGCACGGACAAACGATTCACCATCTGCCGAAGGCGCATAAAATGTTTGGCAAACGGATAAGAGCCACGCTGCAGATCGGCGATCCGTCTGTACTCGCCGCGTTAACCCGCATTACCACTGTCGGCGATTTCCGTGTAGCGGATATGGCGGTTGGCGGCGAAGGTGCGCCGCTGGTTCCGTACTTCGACTGGTTGGTGTTCCGATCGAAGACGAAGAACAGAATCCTTCTCAATCTTGGGGGCATCGCGAATGTGACTATGCTACCGCGGAATTGCTCACTTGATGAAGTAGCCGCATTCGATACGGGGCCGGGAAATATGGTTATTGATGCGTTGATGCAAAGTTTCTACCGAAAGCAATATGATAGAAATGGCAACCTGGCATCGAGCGGAATGATATCGCTTGACTTACTGCTCTGGATGAACCGGCACCCATTTCTGGAACGCAAGCCACCGAAGTCTACAGGCCGTGAAGAATTTGGCGATGCCTTCGTCGACGAGTTGCTGAAGCAGTGCAAACATTACGACAACGCGGATGTCATTGCAACCGCATCGTTCTTCACCGCACAATCTGTGTTTCATTCTTATGTGAGATTTGTTGAGAAGAAAATGCGGGCGGACGAACTTATCGTCAGCGGCGGCGGTGTGAAGAATGCATATCTGATGGAAAGCTTACGATATCATTTCAAGAATGTTGAGATTCGTTTCAGCGATGAGTTCGGAATTCCATCTGAAGCAAAAGAAGCAATGTGTTTTGCCATCCTTGCAAACGAAACAATGGCGGGAAATCCGACGAACCTGCCTTCCGTAACAGGAGCAACAAAGCGGGTGGTGCTGGGAAAGATCTGTCTTGCTTAGCCCAAATCATCATTTAATCACTAACAGGGGATAAAAAACTTTTTTTTAGGTCATTGCGAGGCGTTTTCTGCCGAAGCAATCCCTTTTTTCTGCACGGCACCCTGCTAAATCAAAAAAATTATCTGTTCCACGATGTGTCCAGACCATTAGCAACTCGAAAGAATACTGGGTATCTTTCGATAACGCTTGATGGATGTTTTCGACACCCGGTCTTCACCTCCGAAAGTTCATCGACTAGCCTCAAGTTTATTTCTCATAACCAAAAAGGAGTCTTATGCTTTTCATTCTCACATTGCTCATTACGATCGGCGCAGTCGTCGCATGGATTTCTGCCCGCCAGAAGGTCGTGCAGGAACGGAATCCGCTGTACAGCCGAACAGCCGGGATTGCTGCGGTGGTCGCGGCATTTTTTGCTTTTGTTACAATTGCCCAAACTTTTACGGTGATACGTGCGGGACATGTTGGTGTAGTCAATTTCTTTGGCATTGTGAAACCGGAAACATTATCGTCAGGCATCAACTTCGTAAACCCGATGGCGAAGGTTATCGAGTTTTCAATCCAGACGAGAGAATTGAAAGAAAACATGCAAGTTCTTTCGCGCGAAGGCTTGACCATTGGGCTTGAAATCAGCGCGCTCTACAGACTCAATCCCGACTCCGCGGCGCGGGTGTATCAAACAATCAGTGGCGGCGACTACGAGAACATCATTATCATCCCGCAATTCCGCTCCATCAGCCGCTCCGTCACAGCAAGCTTTCAGGCAAGCGCGTTGTACTCAAGCGAGCGCGAACAGTTGAGCCTGAATATTCAGAAAGAACTCTCTGCAACAGTGAGCCCGCGCGGCGTTATCGTTGAATCGACACCGTTGCGGAACGTTGCTCTGCCTACGCAGCTAACTGAAGCAATCGAACAGAAGCAGCGCGCCGATCAGGAAAGCCAGCGGATGGAATTTATTCTCACCAAAGAAAAGCAGGAAGCGGACAGGAAGCGGATTGAAGCGCAAGGTATTGCAGACTTTCAGAAGATAGTGGCAACCGGTCTCAGCGATAAGTTGCTGCAATGGAAAGGAATTGAAGCAACAGAAAAGCTCTCCGTTTCGCAAAATGCAAAAGTCGTTATCATCGGTTCAGGTAAAGGCGGGCTGCCGGTTATTTTAGATACGAAGTAACGTCGAGCTCAACGAATCACAAACACCGGCTGAACCCACGCCATGAAACCGCCGGAGTCTGTAACGCGAGTACGGACATAGCCTGTCGAATCGGAAAGAGTATACACGGCGGGATTGGAAACAGTTTTGTACAAAACTCTTCCCCCGCTGCCGATAAATTCTGTTGTGTATTTGAAATCGCCTTTCGTGCGAATCCGGATTTCGAGCTTGGAGGAGGTCACCCGGATGTCCTCCAGCTCGACGCCCGTGCTCGCGTAAAATTGTCCCGCCTCCATGTTCGTTAGAATTTCCTTCGCTTCAAGTTTCTTCGCCCGAACCACAACCCAGCCTCTTCCCGGGTTTGACCGGTTGGGTGCAAACTCTTCTTTAAAATGGTGGGCATCGTCCGCCGCAATGCCGTACACTCTTTTCCCGCCTGTCAGCAATATGTCCCACACCTCTTCCATCCCGGGCGAGTCGCCGCCGCCGTGGTTGTGCACAAGCGGGTGCCCGTTAAAAATCTCCAGAAGCTTATCGTTCCGGACGTGTGCAAGGATGTCTGCGTTGAGCGCCCATTGATAGTTGGGGTGATTGATATGTGGAACACCTTTCACCTCGCGGACTGCATCGACATTTTTCTGGACGGTCCCGAGAAGCGTGCTGTCTTTGCGCGGCGCGATGACTCCGGGAATGTTCAATCCGTTTACGTGAACCGGCTTCTTGTTGAACGATGTTGTAAGCTCCTCTCCCGAGATCAAGAGAAATGTTGAATCAACGAAATGCGTGAAGCGGGAAGGATTCACAAAAACATTGTGGTCGGAGATGACAAGGAAATTGTAGCCGTGTTTTTTGTACCACGAAATTACCGTATCCGGAGGCGAATCGCCGTCGCTTTCCATCGTATGCGTGTGTGTGTTCCCTTTGAACCAATGTGTGCCTTCCGTCGGTGCGACCTCAAAACGGGGAGTGCCGACCTGAGCTTCTGCCAGATAGAATAGCACAGGCAACAGAATGCAAACCCAACTTATTGTAATGCTCATCGCTGTTTTCATCCATCAACCAATCTATATTTTTTAGAATTCTCTTCAGGAATTTCGCATTGATGGGAGTCTATTCATTCGTGGATATCCCGCGGGATGCGAACGTTGAACGGAAGAAAAATAGAATACCGCCAGGGCGGATGAAGAAATAGATTTCTCAGCGCGGCGTGCTGTTTCTTTCTTTCAAAAGCCAGAACGCAAGAGAAGCAAGAACGATGGCAGCGATTACGCTGGGCCACATAGGAATCTCAACGGCTGCAGCCACGAGGCTGACTCCGAAAACAACACGACACAATTGAGCTACCGCCAAGGCGATAAGAAAGACTCCCGCAACAAGAGATGCCGGTCGGTTCATTGTGTTATCTCCTTCGAAATTTTATTTGGCGTGATGCTGCTGAACCGCCCGCTCATTTATCATCTTTCCAATGAAAGCGATGCATCATCCGGTGTAACGCCGGTGCGAGGATAACGCTTGCGGCTATGAGAAAAACCAAACCGGCATATAACGCATACAGGCCGGCAAATAATTTTCCGCCACCCGTCCTGGGCGATTCTATGGGCCCCATACCTCCAAGCAACATGGCGGCGTTGATGAATGCATCAAGCCAGGATAATTCCTCGTAGTGGTGGTAACCAGCCATTCCAATAAACAGCGAAACGACAATCAATGCCAGAGCACCGAGAGCATGATTGAACAACCGACGAATAAAGTGACGCCGCGGAATGGGTCTTTTGTAATGTGGTTCGTACATATGAAATGCTTTTTGTTAGATCAAACGTACTATTGCATCCACAAATTTATGGCGTGATGACCGCAGCAGCATCTTCCTGTATAAGGTAGAGGCGATTATCTTCAACCCGATACAAGAAGGGAGCAATCTGAATCTTCGGATATCGTACGCGGAGACGCTTCACTTCGCTCAGGACGAAATCGACTTCGTCGCCGATTTCAAACGTCGGGGCAAACTGATCGAAGTGTTCTTCTGCTTGTTGTCTCTGCCAGCCTGCGCTCTCCACCAACCCATTGACAAATTGATCTTTTCGCGCAATGAGATTGACCATTCCGCACTGCGTATGTCCGATCAAAGCAATGCTGCGGATTCCGCCGACAGCGATCGCATACGAAACTTTGAACTCACTGTACCTCAAATTTGCTCCGCCTGCGCGAATGATGAAAGCGAAATTGTCGGGAATGTGGAGATGCTTCCGGTTGTCCATGCACATCCCGATTAACAACTCGGCGTTGGCGTATGTTTCGAAGTCTCGTTCAAGATTATGGTACTCGAGCAGTCGCCCGATTGGCGTCGCTCGATATTGGGGAGGAATGTCGTCGCTTGATGCTATTGAAAGTAATCTATTCATTCGTCTTTCATCTTTCCGTAATGGCCGTGACAGCTAACGGTTCGGTTATTGCCGAAGGCGGGGCATTTCAGCACTACAGTTCAATAGAATTACAAATGTTGAAATACTTGTGTCAGCCCAATAGTATTGCGTCACCCCCGCTTTTGGCAATAACTTGTTAGCGGTTCGTGCTTCTGTCGTTCGTATCAATGTCAAATGATTTTTTTACCAATTCTGCGCTGCTGTATTCCTTTACAAATTTTTTGTCAAGCACAGATATACAGATTGTCACGATAACTGCTGAAATAATGCCTGCCCAACCTGCAATCCAGCTATACAGTTCATTCCAGTTTGCTATATAAAGGACATAGAGTGCTCCAGTAGCATTCACCATTCCGTGTAGCATACAAGCACCTATAATTGATTTTGTTTTTATTCTGACATATGCGAATATGGGTGCTACTGAAATAGTGAATAAACTCATCATAATTATACCAATGTATGGATGATGAGGATAATTATGTCCCAGTAGAATGACGGGCAAGTGCCAAACACCCCATACAAATCCGATGAAAGCATTTGCTTTTAGGAAACCTAAACTTCTTGTTTCTGTCAGCATTAATCCCCGCCAGCCAAATTCTTCGCCAAACATGAACGGTAAACTAATCGTTGAGCCGCCTATAATTCCTTGAGCTAACATTGCAATGAAAAGAAGTTTTGGGGGAATATCAGGTATGTCAACTTTGTCAATATTGATTTTTGAACTTGCAAATTCTTTAAGCCGAAGAATAACGTTTTCTTGTGAAAAATCAATTTGTCCGAATTCAGGTATCAGGTTAGTGTTACCAAGAAGCCCTATAATTACAAATGTCAAAATTGTCAGGGCAAGGAAAATAAGCGGTGTAAATAAAATCCACCTAATGGCTTTTTTATCAAAAGTCCAACCATATTGTCTAAAACCTTCCTTGTAAATAAATTTTTGAATGACAAAGGTTGCCAAAGCAGGTGCAGGCATGTAAAGTCCTGCCAAAAGAACTGTCCCAAGTATGCTGCCTATATCAACATGTGCCAGTTTCATAATGAACGCTACCGTCCAACTGAACGCAAATGAAAATAAAATATACAGGTTAATTTTTTGCCAATTCATTGTATCTCTTTTTTAATTTCTTGCAAGTCAGTTTCAGGTTTGCACTGTCGCCCATAGCATGACCGCTAACGGTTTGGCGCTTGGCGAAGGTGGCGATTTTCAGCACTAACTTTCATACGAAGCACTAAAGTTTATATACCTACAAAATTGTCTTACGAAGCACGGAACCGCCACTTTTGCCAAACGCCTGTTAGCGGTTCGTTGTTCTTTTCCAATTAATGTTTGTTTTTTTCATTGAACAATTTCAATAATTCTTTATATGTCCACTCGTTACCTTTTTCAAAAAAAGTATAAGCTTTATCCCAATGACTTCCTTGTCCCCAACCAACCATTGTTGAAATAATTTTTGTTTTCCCTTTTCCAATGTCAACAAATTGAATTATTTCTTGAAGGTTTTTATCTTCATTTTTTGCTTCTTGCGGAAAATTGTCGTTGAGATTTACTTTTAGAGTTAACATTCCATTTTCCAAGTAGTTAATGATGTCTAGTTGAATTGCGGTTGAGTCGTCCGTTGTTTTAGTTTTATCGTAATTCGTTTTAATCCAACCACCTATTTTTATATTTGTTTTTACAACAGGTGCTATCCATTTTTCAAGACCTTTGTCAGTAGTAAATAGTTTCCAAGCTTCTATTCTGCTAGTCGGAACTACCATTGTAAATTGTAATACTTTTTCTCCAAATGTTGTAACATAAGATGAATTAGTTACTTGCGCTTGAATTCCAATAAAGGGAATAAGAATTAAACTAAGTAAAAGTAATACTTTCTTGATTTTCATATTTTTTGATTTATTAATTTTCACTTTCTAAAACAGTTACATTCTTTCCAAGAGTTTTAAAACGAACTCCATTGTCTTGTAAAACGGTAATAGTGATA
>JBBRUI010000024.1:0-24997 GCA_038247945.1 Bacteroidota bacterium
CACGGGGATGGTTGCGTCATTTTCAATACGTCGGCAATTAGTGAATTGCGAAACCGTAATTGATAATTAAACGAAATAAATAGTATAAACAGGTCATTCGGCTATGATGCACTTCATAAAGATATTTCAAAAATATCCCGTTGCGTTCGGCATCATCTTGTCGGCAGCAATTTTGTTTGTGGACTTTTTAACGGGGCCGGTTGTCCGCATTCGATTGCTTGACATTATTCCGGTTGTCACCATGGCATGGTTGGGACGCAATGCCATGGCGTACATATTCGCCTTTCTATTATCATCTTCACGAGTCTGCTTTGCATTTCTATGGCCTGGTTCAGATGTTCTCTATGTAGTAATAATCAACGCATTTCTTGAACTGAGTTTATTGTCCCTGTTTGCCATTATTACCTTCAAAACACGAACGATGCTAAAAGTCATCACAATTCAGCGCGGGGATATACAGCGTTTTCATGATTTCACGGCGGCAATCGGCACCACATTACAGGGCAGAGCAGTTGCATCAGGAATAGCCGAAGGTACGGCCATCATTCATACGCCGCATTCGACTACCGAATTTGACGAAATCCGTATTAATCAGAAAGATGTTGAATCGGAAAAATGTCGTATTGACCGCGCCATCTCCGCGGCCGTTGAGGAGTTGCATCTTTTTCGCAAGCATCTTGCGGCACGTGGCGCTCACGAAGAGATGGCATTTTTAGATGTGCGGATTGCCATGCTTGGTGATAAAACGCTAGTGCAGGGATGCCAGAGGATTGCTACCGAAGAATTGCGGAGTGCCGAAGGCGCGGTAATGGCGGAAATCTCCCGCATGGAGCAGGCTTTTCAGAAGCATGATAAAGCGTTTATGCGCGCCCGCGCCTCCGACGTCCATGAATTAGGCCTTCAGTTACTAAACAAACTCCGCGTTTCCGAGAACAACCTTCCTCATGTTCTTTCATCTGTCAAGCCAGGGACAATCGTTGTTGCCGACGACCTGCTTTTATACGATGCGCTCCAGATGGATCCCGTCAATGTCGCCGCAATTGTCACAGAGAAAACAGGTCCCGCCTCCCATGTCGCTATGCTGGCTCGTTCCCGGGGTATTCCTGCGGTTTGTGACATCTTGGGCGCATCAACCATCGTTGCATCAGGCGTTACATTGCTTGTGGATGGAAACACGGGAAGCGTAATAATGGCTCCGACGTCAAAGCAAACCGCACGCTTCTCTTTGTACAAAAGCCAGTCGCATTCAGCATCCACACAGAATTTAGCTCTTCCCTGCGTGACCAAGGACGGCACTAACATTGGTTTGCATGCCAATATCGGCCATCCGGATGAATCTGCGGTTGTTCTGGAATACGGTCTCGATGGCGTAGGGCTCTTCCGCTCGGAGTATCTGTTCCTGCAAGCAGCGCAACCGCCGGATTTAGACGCTCAAACGGCGGCATATTCAGAAGTGGCGGTCATGCTGAACCCGCACCCGATTACTATTCGCACGATGGATCTTGGCGGAGACAAAATTCCGCCTTATAGCGAGAACGAGGCACTTTCGATTCTCCGTACCGGAGTAAGGGGATTGGCGTATTCATTGGCAGAAGGGAACCTGTTCCGCATCCAGATTACCGCTATTCTTCGCGCCGCACAAAAAGGCACTGTGCACATAATGTTCCCTATGGTTAAAAGTTCCTCGGAACTGCGTTCGGCCCGGCGAGTGGTGGAGGAGATTGCACGTAACGAATTGCCTGACAGACAACTCTTGATTGGGGCTATGATTGAAACCCCTTCCGCTCTTTTTGATCTCGATGCAATTCTTGAAGATGCTGATTTCTTGAGTATCGGAACAAACGATCTGACCTATTCAATTCTTGATATGGATCGCAGATCACATGGCCACTCACTGGTTAATTCTTTTTGTAACCCAGCCGTCGTTCGCGCTACACACCAGGTTGTTCAAGCTGCCCGTAAACATGGGAAACCTGTGAGTGTTTGCGGAGAAGCAGCAAGCGATCCGTCCGTTGCAAGTCTTATGATCGGGCTGGGGTTGAGGGTTTTGAGCATCAATCCATTCTCAGCTTCACGCGTATGCAGCGCAATCAATCGAATGACAGTCGGTCAAATGACTGCTATCGCCGAGAGAGCACTTAAGGCCGAAACAGAAACGGAAGTTCGTGAGCTACTTTCTTCGATACCTTGCAATCAATAATAAATTTCTGAAAAGTATGTGTACTTAAAAACAGACATAAAGGAGCATTTTTATATGAATTTAGAGAGAGTAATTTGGCACAATGTGACAGAAACAGATGCAATTGCGAACGCGGAAGCGTCTATCAAGAGCGGGTTGAGCATCCAGGAAGCGGTCCGCCGAAGCGGGCTGTTCGGCTCCAATGTGATCACGCAGAAGAAAGGAACGCACCCAGTTGTTCTGTTTTTGATGCAGTTCAACCAGCCGCTGGTATATATACTGGTTTGTGCGTCCATCATAACCGCCATTCTTCATGAGTGGGCCGATTCATCCGTCATATTCGGTGTTGTTTTGGTCAATGCGATTATCGGGTTCATGCAGGAATCAAAAGCACGCAAGGCAATCGAATCACTTTCCAAATCAATGGTAGCCGAAGTCACGGTTATCAGGAACAGCAGCCGACAGCGGATCAAGGCCGCTGAGTTGACAATAGGCGACATGGTCGTCCTGCAATCGGGTGACAAGGTTCCTGCCGATCTGCGATTGCTTCAACTGCGAGAATTGCAGATAGATGAATCAACGCTAACCGGTGAATCTGTGCCGGTGATTAAACAGACCCAGCCCCTTGCAACCGACGTAATACTTGCCGACCGCACCAATATGGCGTATTCATCGACACTGGTCACCTACGGAACCGGAATAGGCATGGTTATCGCGATTGGCAACGCTACCGAAGTCGGCAAAATAAACACCATGA
Organism: Bacteroidota bacterium; assembly: GCA_038247945.1. Taxonomy (GTDB): domain Bacteria; phylum Bacteroidota; class Ignavibacteria; order UBA10030; family UBA6906; genus CAADGV01. The sequence goes on from JBBRUI010000024.1 coordinate 2,937, forward strand.
TCGCATCTGCAGATGTTCTTGCCACTCCGTTGACAAAAAATATTGCACGGTTCAGCACCCTGCTCCTGTATGTTATTCTCGGACTTGCCTTGGTCACATTTCTGGTAGGTTTTCTTCGCGGAGAGTCTGCACTTGAAATGTTCATGGCTGCGGTTGCATTGGCAGTTGGAGCGATTCCCGAGGGTCTACCGGCAGCGCTAACGATTACTCTGGCCATTGGCGTTTCAAAAATGGCAAAACGCAATGCCATTATACGCAAACTTCCTGCAGTCGAGACATTAGGGAGCACTTCGATAATATGTTCCGACAAAACCGGGACACTTACCCAGAACCAGATGACCGTGGAAAAGATTTATGCAGGAAATACGCTGGTTGACCTGTCCGGTGTAGGATATGCACCGCACGGGGAATTCAGTGTTAATGGAACCATGGTCATGCCAGAGGGTAACCGCCCGCTTGAAGAGTGCCTGTGGGCAGGCATGCTCTGCAACGATTCCCGGCTTGTCCCGCAGGGTGACGGGTGGAAAGTCGAAGGCGATCCAACCGAAGGAGCGCTCATTGTTTCGGCCCGCAAAGCAGGCATGACCAGCGAAAACCTATGCTTAAAATTTCCTCGGATCGACGCGATACCCTTCGAATCGCAGTATCAATACATGGCCACACTTCACAAAAGAGCAGAAGCATCCGACACGGTTATTTACATGAAGGGATCTATGGAAAGTGTTCTTTCCTGCTGCATAAACACTTTTCTCCCCTCGGGAGCCACCGGCACACTTGACGCGGAGGCCTGTGCGTCGACAGCACGGGAACTGGCGCGCAAAGGACTGCGCGTCCTTGCGTTTGCGCAAAAGGCCGGCGAACCGGCAGCAAGCACACTTTCACATACGGATGTCTCTGGTGGCATGACCTTTTTGGGTTTCCAGGCTATGATCGATCCGCCCCGCCCCGAAGCGATGCGTGCCGTACGTGCCTGTAAAACTGCCGGCATTGAGGTCAAAATGATCACGGGCGACCACGAACTCACCGCCCTTGCCATTGCACGCAAAATCGGTATTTCCGATGAATGTAACGACAATGAACAAGATGCTGTTTTGAATGGCAAGTGCATAAGCGCGCTGTCTGATGATGATCTCATAATCCGAGCCAGAGACACATCGGTTTTTGCCCGAGTGGCACCCCAAGACAAACTCCGGCTGGTTAAAGCGCTCCAGGCAAACGGCGATACCATTGCCATGACCGGCGATGGTGTCAATGATGCTCCTTCGCTGCGGCAGGCAAATATCGGCATTGCCATGGGAATAACCGGTACCGACGTGGCCAAGGAGACCGCCGACATGATTCTTATCGATGACAATTTTGCGTCTATCGAAGCCGCCGTCGAAGAGGGACGCGGGGTGTATGATAATCTGGTAAAATTCATAACCTGGACATTGCCGACGAACTTTGGCGAAGGGCTTGTGATTCTTGCGGCGATAGTAGCGGGAGTCGCGCTACCAATTCTCCCGGTGCAAATACTATGGATAAATATGACCACAGCAGTATTGCTGGGTCTTATGCTTGCCTTTGAGCCCAAAGAACCAGGTATCATGGCACGACCTCCGCGGCCATCCAAAGAGCCAATTCTGACTAATCCTTTGATTTTTCGTATTTGTTTAGTCGGAATTCTTTTATGCGTCGGGGCATTCGGTTTATTCGAAATGGCTATTCAAGCCGGTCGCAGCGAAGCAGTGGCACGTTCCATTGCCACAAGCGTCTTTGTTTTTGGTGAGCTATTCTATCTCTTTAGTTGTCGCTCGCTGAAGCATTCGATCCTCAAACTCAACCCGTTCGGTAACAGACTCCTTATTGCCGGGGTGCTGGCGATGTCTGGTTTGCAGGTGCTTTTTGTGTATGCACCATTTATGAATGCGGCATTTCAGAGCGCACCGATACTGCCGATTGACTGGCTGTACATCGTCGGAGTAGGAGTGGCAATTTTAGTTATTGTTGAAATTGAGAAGAGTATTGGATTCAGGTTCAATACCAATAAAAAACCCGTTTCCGTAGGTTAAATTAAAATATGACTACACCTGAACATGTAAATGAATCACATCTCTTTAACGAGATACATGACAGCCCGTTGCCCGAAGAAGTGACAATGAAAATGATCCGGGAATTCAGTGAAACAGAGAATCTGTATCTGTCTGCAACGCGTGAAATTTCCACCAAGCTTGAGATTCTGAATAGCGAATTCAAATATTGCAAAGAAAGGAATCCTATTCACAATATCCAGACACGCGTAAAAACACCCGTTAGTATTTTAAAGAAACTTCATCAAAGAGGGTTGGAACTCAGTGTGGATTCTGCCCGAAAAAACCTCACTGATATAGGCGGGGTTCGAGTAATTTGCTCATATATTGATGACATATATCTCATCTCTGGCCTGCTTCTGTCGCAGAATGACATTGGCCTTGTCCACACTTCCGACTACATAAAGCAACCAAAACCCAATGGCTATCGAAGCATTCATCATATTATTACCGTACCAGTTTTCCTCTCGACAAAAGTCGAAATTGTAAATGTAGAGATCCAGATCCGTACTATTGCCATGAATTTTTGGGCATCTCTGGAACAAGAGCTGTATTACAAACTGGCGGACAGGAAGACTCAATTAGTATCCGATGAATTAAGAGGATGCGCCGAAGAAATTGCTACTATCGATTTAAAAATGCAGAATTTATTCAACATTACCTTACACAAGAAGAACGATGAAGGAACACCAAATAACCACGATTAACGAACTACCTTTGACAATCGCCTCTTTTTTTGTACCCAGCAAACTGAATACCCGGATTCAAATCTAATCCCAAACACTGGAACTCCTTTCAACATATAAAGCTATTTTGTGGATTTGCACTTTTTCCGAGAATCCGCTTTCGCATAATCGAGAAAACATCCTCTGTTTTGTACTTCAAATTGATACCCTACGTTCCGATTTCTAATTGAGTTCATTGGCGGCAAACAGGAAAGTACATGAACTTAGGTTGCTTTTAACGAGCAATGTGTGAATTAAACCTCATTTTTACACAATTAACTGAAAAGTGAAGTATCGAGCATTGCTCATTCTATCCCTCTCGGCACAATTCTTGCGAGTCTCTAACCTTTAAGCTATGCAAATACTATTGCTGTCTATAAAAATTGATCGAAGTCATCTCTCCATGCGATCTTGATAAATACAAAGGATTAAAAATCATGAAAACCAATTCCCTGATACGATTGGAATTACTCGGTCGGTCCATTTTGATTGACTATATAAGGCTAGACTTTATCACCTGCGGTGGGTATCAAATGGTTCGGGACTTCTAAAAAATATGCTGACCGTTTAAAAGCTTCAGACCATCTGAGTTGAAACCCAGGGAGATTTTGGTCAATTGTCAACGAGATATTTGTGTCAATGTAAGCAATTACCTATACGAAAGAGAACTGCAATGTTATTCAATGCAAATAACCTAGTCGGTTGCGAGATCCTGTCGGTCGACGGATCTGCGGGCAGCGTTAAAGATATTCTTTTTGACAATACAAACTGGACATGCCGATATTTGGTGGTAGAGACCAGCTCATGGTTTGCAGGCCGAACCGTAGTCCTAAGCTTCGAAGAAATCGAAGATATCAATGAAGCTAATCGGCAGATCAAAGTCCGGGTCACAAAGCAAGCACTCGAACAATATCCCGATGAATCAACGCGCAATTCTATTTCCATGGAAGCCGAAATTATCATTGGCAAATATTGGATGTGGACTACAGGGTCTGTAAATCGAATCTCCCGGTCTATGGGCAGGGATATAGCGCAGGAAGCCTCACTTTTAGAAAAGCAAACAGCCGAAAAAATGGTCGGATCTCATCTGCGGAGTTTTCGCGAAGTCAAAGGATATCATATAGAAGCCCCCGATGGCGACATCGGACATCTGTATGAACTAATACTAAGCAATAATGACTGGAAGGTTTGCTACCTCGTTGTGAATACCGGAAGTTGGTTCTTTGATCGCACATTGCTTGTTCCCAGCACCTCGCTTGACACTATCCGCTGGGCCGATAGAAAAGTGCACGTGTCAATTATTAGGGACACCATCAAAAACTGTCCGGTGTATGATGCCCAGACAGAAATAACGCGCGAATATGAACAGCTGGTGCACGATTATTATGGACAGCAGCCCTACTGGAAGCTCAACAGCGCGGCAAACAGTGTAACGAACAAAAACAAGGTTTAGCATTCTGTATTTCCGCATTCGAAAATGACCATATACACTGGAGCAATAATGAACAAGCAGACTTCCGTCAACCAGACCCAGAAAGTCGATTCAGTGCCGGACGTCGAAGGGCTCGATAGCCTGACCAAGCTTGCCTTGGATCTGCGCTGGTCGTGGAATCATGGTGCCGATGAGGTGTGGCGTCAACTAGATCCAGAGCTTTGGGAGCGCACTCAAAATCCCTGGGGAGTTTTGCAAACAGTCACGCAGGTTCAACGCAAACAGGCACTTACTGATCCCATTTTTCTCAAAAAGGTCGATTCTCTTGTAGTTGCACGACATCAAGAGGCGAATGCTCTCACGTGGTTTCAGCAACATCACTCACAGTCCCCACTCACGTGCATTGCGTATTTCAGCATGGAATTCATGCTTAGTGAAGCGCTGCCCATTTACTCAGGGGGGCTGGGCAATGTAGCAGGAGATCAACTCAAAGCAGCAAGCGATCTGGGCGTTCCGGTCGTTGGCATCGGGCTGCTCTATCAACAGGGCTATTTTCGTCAGGTGATTGACAAAGAGGGTTCGCAACAAGCGCTGTACCCCATCAACGATCCCACACAATTGCCGATAACCCCACTTTTAAAGCCAGATGGTGAGTTGTTACGACTGGAGATTGCCCTGCCCGGTTACACAGTCTGGCTAAAAGCGTGGCAGGTTACTGTCGGAAGAGTCAAACTCTATTTACTGGATAGCAACGATGCAGCAAACATTCCTGCGCATCGGGGGATTACAAGCGAACTCTATGGCGGCGGGCCAGAACTGCGACTCCAGCAAGAGATTATTCTTGGAATAGGTGGCTGGCGGCTGCTTGCAGCGCTCGGAATAGATCCGGAGGTATGCCACTTGAATGAAGGACATGCAGCCTTTGCGGTCCTGGAACGTGCACGAAGCTTTGCCGAAAAAACAAAACAGACGTTTGAGGTTGCCTTGACAGCCACGAGGGCAGGGAATCTTTTCACTACTCACACAGCCGTGGCCGCCGGCTTTGACCTTTTTTCGCCAGCTCTTATTGAGCAGTATCTGGGGAGCTACGTAGAAAAGAAACTTGGCTTGACACTACGTGATTTCATGGCCATGGGCCGGCACAATCCAAACGACCCGTCGGAGCCCTTCAACATGGCCTATCTGGCTGTTCGAGGGAGCGGAGCTGTCAGCGGTGTCAGCCGGTTGCATGGGGAGGTAAGCCGGCATATTCTGGGGCCGCTCTTTGCGCAGTGGCCTACAGTCGAAGTGCCGGTCGGGTACGTGACCAACGGCGTGCATATGCCGAGTTGGGACTCGGTGGAGGCGGACAATCTTTGGACAGAAGCGTGTGGAAAAGACCGCTGGCTGGGGACAATGGAGACACTGGAGAAAAACATTCGAACTGTTTCCGATGCGAAGCTCTGGCAATTTCGAACCGACGCCGGTACGTCTCTTCTCACATACATTCGCGCACGTCTGTCCCGTCAACTGATCGCATCGGGTGCAGCGCCTGATGCGGTGAACGAGGCGAAAAAGATCTTTGATCCGAATGTCCTGACACTGGGGTTTGCCCGGCGCTTCGCCACCTACAAAAGACCGAACTTGCTCCTGCACGATCCCGAGCGGCTGCTTCGTCTCCTCACCAATCCAGAGCGACCGGTGCAGCTTATTCTCGCCGGCAAAGCCCATCCGGCAGATGAAGCAGGCAAATCGCTGATTCAGCAATGGATCCAGTTCATCCGTCGCCCCGAGGTTCGGTCCCAGGTCATTTTTCTCAGCGACTATGACATGCTGCTGGCCGAGCGTCTGGTGCAGGGAGTGGATGTCTGGATCAACACACCCGCACGTCCATGGGAGGCATGCGGAACAAGCGGCATGAAGGTACTCGTCAACGGCGGCATCAATCTTTCGGAGCTTGACGGATGGTGGGCTGAAGCTTATACGCCCGAGGTCGGGTGGGCGCTGGGTGACGGCAAGGAACATGGCAATGATCCGGCATGGAACGCGACCGAAGCCGGCACGCTCTACGACCTGCTCGAACAAGAGGTAATCCCCGCGTTTTACACCCGCGATACAAATGACATTCCTGTCGCATGGGTCAAGCGTATGCGTGAGAGCATGGCGAAACTGACACCACGTTTCTCTACCAATCGCGCGGTACGCGAATACACCGAAAAGCACTACCTTCCCCGCGCAATCGCTTTCCATTCGCGAACTGCGAAAAAAGGAGCCATCGGCAAGCATATGGTTGAATGGCAGCACAATTTAGAGCAGAAGTGGACGACGCTACGCTTTGGCGAGTTGAGAGTTGAAACCAGCGGCAAGGAGCACACCTTTGAGGTAGCGGTGCATTTCGATCGCCTCGATCCAAAGGATGTGCGAGTCGAACTCTTTGCAGACGGTATTGGGGATAGCGATCCGGTAAAGCATGAAATGAAGCGCATTAGTGTTAAAGCTGATTCGCGAGGCGGCCATCTTTACCGCGCTAATGTATCTGCAGTGCGCTCGGTATCAGATTACACGCCAAGAGTAATACCATTCTTTGACGGCGTGGCAGTTCCGCTTGAAGAATCTCATATTTTGTGGCAACGATGAGGGAGAGTGCGCGATGAACAAGCTCAAACAACACTGGAGCGATCTGAGTGCGAGCCTCTGGTTTTTTCCTGCTCAGATTATTGCGGGGAGCATTATCTTCGCACTCGTCTTGATTGAAATCGACTCCGCAGGATTAGATCTGCGGTTAGCTCGCTGGCCGCGCTTGTTTGGAGCCGGAGCGGAAGGTGCGCGTGCGATGTTGTCTACCATCGCCGGCTCGATGATGTCCGTGATGGGAGTTACATTCTCGATGATGTTGGTGGCGATGGCGCTGGCTTCGAGCCAATACACATCACGCATGCTGCGCAACTTCATGCGCAGTCGCGTCATCCAGTGGGCTCTTGGCATCTTTGCCGGTATTTTCACGTATTGCCTCATCGTTTTGCGGACGATCCGGGGCAACGGCGAAGTGGAATTTATCCCGAGCTTGGCGGTTTTTGTCGGGTTTGTTCTGGCAATTGGAAGTATTATCGTCCTCATTATCTTCATTAATCACATCGCCTCTTCAATCCAGGCTTCCAGTATTGTCGCTTCGGTTGCCAAGGAAACAAGCGCGGTCATTGACCGGCTTTTTCCCGAGGAAGACGCCTCACCGGAAGAAGATAATCAGAAGTTCCCACCTCTGGCAGAACGCAACTGGCGTGCCATCCCGGCCATTCGAAGCGGCTACATCCAGAACGTGGATAGCGACGCCCTCCTGCTCCTGGCGCGGGACAGGAAGACCATTGTGCGGATGGAGCGTGGCGTGGGCGAGTTCGTTGTGGAGAATACCACCCTGGCGTCCCTTGCATTGGACACCAATCCGGCGCAAGAGGTTGGCGCAATCCTCAATGCCGCGTATACCATCCGCGATCATCGCACTGTAGACCAAGATCCCACGTTCGGCATTCGACAGATTGTGGACATGGCGCTCAAGGCGCTTTCACCTGGAGTTAATGATGTCTCTACGGCGGTAGTGTGCGTGGATTCCTTGTCGGTGATTCTCGCGCGCCTGGCCTCCCGGGCGTTTCCCAATTCGCGACACTTTGAGAATGGTGAACTGCGCGTGATCGCCGTCCCACAGACTTTTGAGGCCTTGTTGAACGAAGCGTTCGATCAGATCCGCAGCTGCGCCGAAGGCAATGTTGCCATCATGACGCGCATGCTCGGTGCACTTCAAACCATCGCCGGTTTAACGTCCAGCCTGCATCGACTGGGGGCTCTTTCCGAACACGTGCAATGGATAGCCGACCTCGCCGATCGCACTATTAAAACCGCGTATGATCGCGAGCGAATTGAGCTGCACATAGTAGAAGTTCGTACAATAATTGAACACGCCTGCCGACGCGACGAAGCCGGCATGGCTGATTGAAAGGGAGTTCTATGACCTACTCGAGCAGGTTTTGTATTTCGCAGGGGGGCACTGTCCGACTCAAGGCCCTTGACCCGGGGTCTTCCGGTAAGCACGAAAAGAAAAAGGCTGCGCGCCGGGAGATCGAAAAACTCCAGAAGCGGATGAATAAATTGCAGTTTCGACTGTTCGCCGAAGGGAAACAGTCGCTGTTAATTATTCTCCAGGCACTCGACGCGGGGGGTAAGGATGGCGTTGTCAGACATGTAATCGGTTCGATGAATCCGCAAGGCTGCCGGGTCGTCAACTTCAAACAACCGTCGAAAACGGAACTCGCGCACAATTTCTTGTGGCGGATCCAGCAACAGACTCCAAAGCCCGGCGGAATCGTGGTTTTCAACCGCTCGCAGTACGAGGACGTACTGATTGTGCGCGTTCACGACCTCGTTCCCCAAAAAGTTTGGTCAATGCGGTACAACGAGATCAACGATTTTGAGCAGCAGTTAATCGATGGCGGTACGCACATCCTGAAGTTTTTCCTGCATATCAGCAAGGATGAACAACTGGAGCGCTTCGGAAAACGGCTCGATGATCCTGAGAAGCAGTGGAAAATCAGCGAGGCGGATTATTCGGAACGCACGTACTGGGACAACTACGAGAAGGCCTATGAGGACGTACTGGATAAATGCAGCACCGCCGATGCTCCGTGGTTCGTGATTCCGTCCGATCACAAATGGTTCCGCAATCTTGCCATTTCGCGCATCATCGTCGAGACGATGGAAAGCCTTGATATACAGCTTCCAAAGACGACGGTGAACATTGCTGATATCAAAAAGAAATATCACCACGCTGTTTACAAAGGAAAACAAACGACAAAGGAGAAATGAGCCGACTGTTATGGTTCGTGATCCTGACGCCAATGACACGTCCGAAAAGAATACACAAAACATTATCAAGTTAAAGGAGATTCGAGTATGAAAATCTTTACCGGAATTTTGAGTGGAATCGGAATTGTTATCGCATTGACAACGGTGCAGTCCTGCACTACATCCCAGGCGGCTGGTCCAAATGGAGGCGCGGTTGTACTGTTCAAGAACAACCAAGCAAAAGCCGAAATCGTAGCGAATGGCGACAGTGGGGCGATCATGATTCATTTGTGGGACATGGACTTAAAACAAAGGCGACCGATAGAAATCAAACCAATAATGATTGGGAACGGCTACGACATGGTCGAACTTAAGCCCTTTCCAATGGCCGGTGACCCGACGGGTTTCTGCAGCCGTTTCTCCGGCCGGGCCAATTGGCTGCGAGGAGGCAACATGGATCGTGGTTGGATCGGAGGGGGAATGAACCAGCAGCAACAGGAATTCGACTGGAATACCTGCTTCAAGGCTGGCCAGGCCCATGGCGAGATGTGGAATGACATGAAGGAAAACCATGGAGGAATGATGGGGCATGACAGTGGATCTATAATGGGTCACCAATAATCGGAGAACCACGGCGATTACATAAGGTGAAACTATGACAAAAACAAATAAAATTACCTGCCTATTTCTTGACATTGGCAATGTTTTACTAACCGATGGATGGGATCATCATGCCCGCAAACGGGCAGCACTAGAATTCAACCTTGAGTTAACAGAACAGGAAAAGCGCCACCACCTGGTCTTTGAGACGTTTGAGGAAGGGAAACTCACTCTGGACGATTATTTAAAGATAGTCATTTTTTACAAAAAGAGACCATTCACCCCGAGTGTATTCCGTAGGTTCATGTTTGCTCAGTCGCTCCCCCATCCAGAAATGATCGAGCTGATTCGCCATGTCAAGATTCAGCATGGACTAAAAATTGCCGTTGTAAGCAACGAAGCATGTGAGCTCAATGCCTATCGCATTAAAAAGTACAAGCTGAATGAATTCGTGGATTTTTTTATCTCTTCCTGCTTTGTGCATATTCGCAAGCCAGATGCAGAAATTTTCCAGCTTGCCCTAGACACTGCCCAGGTGCGTGCCGAACACGTCATGTATATCGATGATCAGCCGCTGTTTATCGAGATCGCGAAAGAGTTTGGTATTGCCGGAATCTGTCACACTGATTACCAATCAACCCTCACACAACTTACCGCATGCGGTTTGAACCTTGGCGAAGGGACACCCAATGGCAACCCCTGATAAATGTATCCTGTCAATAAACGCCGGCTCATCGAGCATCAAGTTCGCGCTCTTTAAGCAAACCCAAACTCTACAGCGAACCTTGCACGGGGCTATCACTCGTATTGGATTGCCGGAAATAGGATTAACATTTAGTGATGTCGCTGAGGAAAAGCACAGCTCGCTTGCCATAGCAGCCACAGATCACCGGTCTGCGGCCATGTATTTGATTGACTGGATCGAAAAGCAGGATAGCTTCGCGTATATCAATGCAATCGGGCACCGCATAGTTCACGGGATGCATCACACCGAGCCCGAGCTTGTCACGCAGGAACTGCTCGACGAACTGCATCACATACAGCCCTATGACCCAGACCATTTGCCCCAAGAAATTGAACTGATCGAAGCTTTCCGAAAGCGCTATCCTAGGCTTCCACAAATAGCCTGCTTCGATACTGCCTTTCATCGGACCATGCCACGTGTTGCCACATTGCTGGCAATTCCCCGGCGGTTCGAAGCCAAAGGCGTTGAGCGTTATGGGTTTCACGGGTTATCGTATGCATACCTCATGGAAGAACTTGGCAAAACAGCTGAAAAAAAAACGACCCACGGACGTGTTATACTTGCCCATCTCGGCAATGGTGCAAGCATAGCAGCGGTGCTTGACGGGAAAAGCGTCGATACAACTATGGGATTTACACCAGCCTCAGGACTTGTCATGAGTACCCGATCAGGCGATATTGACCCAGGGCTAGTTTCTTTTCTAGCACGCAGCGAACAGATGACTGCAGCGCAATTTGACACAATGGCTAATCATGAGTCGGGACTACTCGGTGTTTCGGAGAAGAGCTCCGATATGCAGGACTTACTTGCATGCGAATCAGACAACGTGTGGGCAGCAGAGGCTGTAGCGCTGTTTTGCTATCAAGCGAAGAAATGGATCGGCGCGTATGCCGCAGTTCTTGGTGGACTTGACACGCTAGTTTTCTCCGGAGGCATCGGCGAAAACGCCCCCCCGATTCGTGCTAGTATTTGTGAAGGGCTCGGATTTCTTGGCATAGAACTCGACGCTTCGCGCAATGCAGATAATGCGGATGTGATTTCCACGGAAGCAGGCTCTGTAATGGTGCGCGTTATAAAAACCGATGAAGAAATGATGATTGCCAGATCGGTGCGCCACATTATTGATCCAAGCACAACTTAGATCAAAATCCGCATTGGCAAGGTGACACAAGAAATTTTAAAAAAAAGAGCCAGTAATTACTCTTACTCTGGGAAATTATCTTATCATGCTTCGACAAGCAAAAGAATTCAAAAACTTTAAACTCCGCGCCACAGATGGCGACATCGGTAAAACTATGGAATTTTACTTTGACGATAAGCATTGGACAGTACGCTATCTGGTCGCCGACACTGGCGGTTGGCTCTTTGGCCGACAAGTCCTTATTTCGCCGTACGCTTTGAGCCCTGCTAACGAGACCGAGCGAGTATTCCCCGTAAACTTGACAAAAAAGAAGATTGAGGAGAGCCCATCGCTGGGAAACGACAAACCAATCTCCCACCAATTTGAAACAGCGTATTACAGTTATTACGGGTGGCCCGCGTACTGGAATGGTTATTTCCCGTGGGGCAATAGCCCGTATATCATTCGTGAGCCGGAAGAATGGAAGAATCAGGCCACTCATGAGAAGGCCTGGGATCATAATCTTCGCAGCACGAATGCCGTGACTGGTTATCATATCCAGGCGTCGGATGGAGCGGTAGGACATGTCGCTGATTTCATCATTGATGAAGAGACGTGGTCGATCCGATACCTGGTCGTTGCTACAAAAAACTGGTGGCCAGGAAAACACGTCCTGGTTTCACCACAATGGATTAAACAAGTTAATTGGGATGATTCGAAAGTTTTCATCAACTTGTCGGGCGAAAAAATCATGAAATCGCCACTCTACACACAGGAATCTCTGAACCGGGATTATGAGACTAAATTGCGCAATCATTACAATCACGAGGGGTATTGGACCCAAGAGCCGGAGACCAGGAAATAAATGTGCATATAATGAAAAACTGTTTGTCTTTTATGGGAAAATATTAGCTTTTTCGCGAACTGGCCTTTTGGTTGTGACGCCATTGAGGATTGAAGCGAAAACAGTCAAAAAAACCTCCAAGCAGGATCGCGACGTTGTCAATAGCCCCAAACCGAACCGAAGCTCTGTATAACAAGGAGAATGTGCCATGAAATTGTCGGCCCACAAAACAAGAATCGTATGCACAATCGGACCCGCCTCCCGTTCAGAAACTGTTTTAGAGAAACTGATCTGCGAGGGAATGAATGTGGCGCGGCTAAATTTCGCCCACGGGACACTGCAGGAGCACCGAGATACTATCCGGAGTATACGCACCGTGGCCGCGAAACTCACACAGTATTGTTCAATTATGGTTGATCTTCCAGGGCCAAAAATCCGGATCGGGAAACTCAGGAATGAGCCGCTTATGTTGGAAAAAGGGGGGAGGATCGTTTTAACCACGGAAGATATTGTCGGCACAGCAGACCGTATATCTGTTTCATATAAACTATTGCCTGAAAGCGTATCACCCGGCAGCACGATTGTTCTCAATGATGGATTTATACAACTTCAGGTAGAGAAGGTAGTGGGGGAAGACGTGTATTGCAGCACGATTATCGGCGGAGTTTTGCATTCCCATAAAGGATTGCACCTCCCTGGAGTAAAAATATTTGCTGATGCAGTGTCTGATGAAGATATCGGGCTCGTTGACTTTGCCTTGCAAGAGGGAATTGACACCTTCGGCGTTTCATTTGTTGAAAGAGCTAATGACATTACGAAAGTCCGCGATTTTGCGCGCAAAAAAGGCAGATCCATCTTTATAGTGGCAAAAATAGAACGTGAAGAAGCGATACATAACTTCGACGAAATACTGGCCGCGGCGGATGCCATCATGATAGCCCGCGGGGATTTGGGAGTGCAAATTCCTTTGGAGAAAGTGCCTGCAGTTCAGAAAAAACTTATCCGCAAGGCAAATCTTTCTGGGCGCCCGGTGATAACAGCAACACAAATGCTGAGTTCCATGACCGAGAACATTCGTCCATCTCGCGCCGAAGTCTCTGATGTTGCAAATGCTATTTTGGATGGCACTGATTGTGTAATGCTTTCGGAAGAATCGGCAATAGGGAAATTCCCGATCGAAGCGGTGAATATGCTTGCTAAGATCGCAACCTCGACCGAGGCGTATTTTACCGATGCGTGCAATCACGATGCCTTTGACAATTACGACCGCGCAGATGACATTCATCTCGTAGATATCATCTCCCGCAATGTCCGAAACACCGTGCAATGCCTCGCCCCGACAGCGGTCATAGTTCCCACGAACTCTGGATACACGGCGCGTATGGTCTCCCGCTTTCGGTTGCCCGTGTGGATTGTTGCCGTCAGCCCACAAGAAGCCACCTGCCGTGCATTGCAGTTCTCATGGGGAGTGTGCCCGGTTTTCGCGCCGGAGCATCCCGGAGATTGGGCCTCATTTGCCGGTCGATGGGTGCGAAGCGAAGGGTTGGGCATGGGATTAGCGCTGTTGACAGAAGGTCCCTCCCCGGGCAATCCTGGGACAAACCCTCGCCTGGAAATCATTGATCTTAACCGGTGCGGTATCGAAAAAAACATGCCGACGCCTGATCAACAGTCTTTGACATAATACCTTTCCTTAAATCGACCGTATTTGGCAATTAGTCTGTGTCGTTTCTGAATAATGGCCAGATTCAGGGGTGTCATGGGCAATCATCGATAATCAGCCCCTTGCCAGTGGATATATCATCCATAAGTCTCCCAAAATTATCGTTAGTAACATCCCGTACTTCATTTTTGAGAATCCTTCCGCGCTTGTCTAATATTGATACGACAAGCACAACCTTTTCATCATTGTCGCTCTCCACGCGGAACCGGTAGGGTAGATTTTGCTTGCGGAATCTAAGATCCGTTGATTGCACTCTTTTTGTTACAGTACGAAGATAGTCCAGCACTCGCTTGTCTTGCGGAGAACCACGAGGAGACGGGGTGGTGGAGGCAGACCTAGGTGGAGAACCGTAAAGAGCATCCTCGGGTATCGGCTGCGGAGGTGCTGCTTCTAAAATCTCCCCATGACCGCCCAAATCACTGTCAACTACATGGGGATCCCCAAGAATTTCCTGGGATTCCGCCCCCATAGTGTTAAACACTGCCAGAGGCGGCATTCCAGGCCCCAATTCCCCAGAAGTTAAACGTCTTCCCACGCTTTGGTAACTGGCAGAAACAGGATTATTGGCAACGGCTGACAGAGTCAAGATGTCCGTAATCATTAGCGACATTTTCATATATCCTTGTTGGGTTACTAAAAGATCAATGAACTGCAAGAAGCGTGCCCATCAAAAAAAAAATTTAAGCATGAATATGCAGCAACAATGGCGCAATTGTTGCTATAAGTATGGGTTAAGGGCATATGGCCAGTTGGAGAGGTGGTTTTATGATGATTTTCTGGATCGTACTCATTGCATTTGCCGTATACTTCGTGATACGCGTTGCTCACGGAAAAAATATTTTGTCTGCGAAGGGATCACCGAACGAATCAGGGCTGGATATCCTTAAGAAACGCTACGCAGCTGACGAGATTACCAAACAAGAATTCGAAGAAAAGAAACGAGACATACAGCAATAGAGTGAATATCACTATTCTCCTTTACTTCCCAAATAAGGGAGTTTTTCCAGTTTTGGGAAAATGGCTTGCAAAATCGAGAAACATGTTTTGATTTTCGGCACCAACGACAAAAGATGATAGCCTTTTTCAATCTTGCCTGAGAACTTGAACCGTGAACACAGTCACTACTGTCCTTCAAGAGTAGTGACGCTACGATGGGCAAGGTTATGATGAGAGATGGGGGTCAAAGATTCGCACACGAAAAGTGTCACAAAGAATATAAACGTAAGCATTCAGAATAACTTTATAACAAAGCAAGGGACACAATCATGTTACGACAAGCAAAAGAATTCAAAAGTTTTAAGCTCCGCGCCACAGATGGCGACATCGGTAAAGCTATTGAATTTTACTTTGACGATAAGCATTGGACAGTACGGCATCTGATCGCCGACACCGGCGGATGGCTGCCTGGGCGGCAGGTTCTGATTTCGCCCTACGCCTTGAGTCCCGTAGACAAGATAGAAAGAGTTTTCCCAGTAAACTTGACAAAAAAGCAAATTGAGGAGAGCCCTTTGATAGAAAGTGACAAACCAGTTTCACACCAATTCGAAACTGAGCTTTATGATTATTATGGCTGGCCCACCTATTGGTATGGTTCATCATCGTTGGGCTTCAGTCCAAATATCAACGATGATCCAGATACCGCAAAGAACAGAGTCATCCGTGAGAAAGCATGGGACCATAATCTACGCAGCACGCAAGAGGTGACCGGGTACCATGTACATGCCAAGGACGGTATGATCGGCCATATAGAAGAATTCATTATCGACGAAGATACCTGGTCTATTCGCTATCTGGTGATTGACACCATAGACTGGTGGCCCGCAAAACATGTTTTGATTTCGCCACAATGGATTGAAGAAGTCAGCTGGGCAAAAACGACAGTTTTTGTCAATGTATCGCGCGAAAAAATAAAGATGTCGGCGGAATACTCTCCAGAAAGTTTGAACCGGGATTACGAAACCGAACTGCACAAGCATTATGGTCATGCGGGATATTGGGACGAAGAACGTGGGGAGCGCAAAAGCCATTGATCTATAGAGAACGGAAATTCGGTACGACGTTCGAATAAAAATTAAAAAATAAGCACAGGATCAACCCATTGTCAATCCAAATAAGGACAATTAAAAAAACCACTTACTCTCCGAAAGGCCTTTATTATGCTACTGCAAACAAAAGAATTTAAAAACTTTAAACTCAGGGCCAAAGACGGAGACATCGGCAAAGCCATAGAGTTCTTCTTTGACGACAAACATTGGACGGTGCGCTATCTGGTTGCCGACACTGGCGGATGGCTTTTTGGCCGGCAAGTCCTTATTTCTCCCTACGCTTTGGGTCCTGTGGACGAATCCCAACGGGTCTTCCCAGTAAAATTGACAAAAAAGCAGATTGAGGAGAGTCCCTTGCTAGAAAGCAACAAGCCAGTCTCCCGGCAATTTGAAAACGAGTTCTATGATTATTACGGGTGGCCCGCGTATTGGTACGGTTCATATTCGTGGGGTGTCAATCCTTACATGTTGAGCGATCAGAAGTTACCGGATGAAACAATACGTCATGAGAAGGCCTGGGATCCCAATCTTCGGAGCATGAATGAAGTGACCGGCTATCATATCCAGGCAACGGATGGAACGATAGGACATGTTGCGGGTTTCATCATTGACGAGAATACATGGACTATCCGGTATATGATTGTAGATACCGGTAACTGGTGGGTTGAACACCAGGTTCTGATCTCACCACAATGGATTGACAGGATCAGCTGGGATGAATCGAAGGTTTTCCTAGCAATGTCGCGTGATACTATCAAGCAGGCGCCAGAATACATGGAGGAATCTCTCACGCGGGATTATGAAACTGACTTGCACAAGCACTACGATCGCCAGGGGTATTGGACCGAAGAACCCCCAACAAAAGAAAATAAAACCGTATTATGAAACGTCAATCGGATACGAAAAATACTGGAAGGACTGAATCATGAACACACCATTATCATCCGAAGAGTTACGAAAAATAAACGCCTATTGGCGCGCGGCAAACTATCTGTCCGTGGGGCAGCTATATCTCCGGGAAAACCCCTTGCTTCAAGAACCGCTCAAACTTTCTCATGTAAAGTCCATGCTGCTTGGCCACTGGGGCACGACACCGGGGCAAAATTTCATCTATGCGCACCTCAACCGGGTTATCAAGAAATATGACCTTGACATGATTTACATCGCGGGGCCCGGCCACGGCGGACCTGCAATAGTGGGCAATGTTTACCTCGAAGGAACGTGGAGTGAGGTGTATCCGGATGTCACCCTTGACAAATCGGGGCTGCAAAAACTGTTCAAACAATTCTCGTTTCCCGGTGGGATCTCAAGTCATGTCGCGCCGACCACGCCGGGTTCGATTCACGAGGGTGGTGAGCTGGGGTATTCGCTCAGCCATGCCTTTGGAGCAGCGTTTGACAATCCCGATCTGATTGTTGCCTGTGTTATCGGCGACGGTGAAGCTGAAACCGGACCGCTTGCCACGGGGTGGCAATCCAACAAGTTTCTCAATCCGATCGGCGACGGTGCCGTGCTGCCTATTTTGCATCTCAACGGCTATAAAATCGCCAACCCGACAGTGCTGGCACGGATGGAACATGAAGAACTGGAGCAATTCCTGCGGGGCAATGGCTGGACGCCGTACTTTGTAGAAGGTGATAATCCCGAAAAAATGCATCAACTCATGGCTGGTGTCCTGCAAGACACCATCGAGGCCATTCGGCAAATTCAGCGCAACGCACGGGATAAGAACGACACTACTCGCCAACGTTGGCCGATGATCGTCCTCAACTCCCCCAAGGGCTGGACCGGACCGAAGGTAGTTGACGGACTGCAAAACGAGGGCACCTTTCGGGCCCACCAGATTCCGCTGCTGGTAGATGCCGACCATCCGACTCATCTATCGCTGCTTGAGGACTGGATGAAGAGCTACAAACCGCAGGAGCTCTTTGACAAAGAGGGGCATCTTTTGCCCGAACTCGCCGAACTCGCCCCAAAGGGCGATCGTCGCATGGGCGCCAACCCGCACGCCAACGGCGGATTGCTTTTATGCGATTTGACATTGCCGGACTTCCGCTCCTATGCGATCAAAGTCCCCTCGCCCGGATCGGTTGAGGCTTCCGACGCGAATACGCTCGGCATGTTCCTGCGAGAGGTGATCACGCTTAACAAGCAAGAGCGCAATTTCCGGATATTCGGCCCCGACGAAACGCTTTCCAACAGATTGAACAGTGTTTTTGAAGTTACCAACCGGCAGTGGGAAGCCAGAACAGTGGAGAATGATGAATTTCTTGCAACCGACGGACGGGTCATGGAGATGTTGAGCGAGCATCAGTGCGAAGGTTGGCTCGAAGGATATCTGCTTACGGGCAGACACGGGTTGTTCAATTGCTACGAAGCGTTCATTCACATTATCGATTCGATGTTCAACCAGCATGCCAAGTGGTTGAAAGTAACTGCGGAGCTCCCGTGGCGGAAAAAAATAGCATCGCTTAATTACCTGCTCGCCTCACATGTTTGGCAGCAGGCTCATAACGGCTTTACGCATCAAGACCCCGGCTTTATCGATCATGTTGTCAACAAGAAAGCATCTATCGTACGCGTGTATTTACCCCCCGACGCAAACTGTCTATTGTCGGTTAGTGACCATTGTCTACGGAGTCGCCACTACGTCAACGTTGTGATTGCAGGCAAATACCTGGCGCCACAGTGGTTGACCATGGATGAGGCAGTCCAGCACTGCACCAAAGGGATTGGTGTTTGGCAATGGGCCAGCAGCGATAATGGCCAAGAGCCGGACGTGGTGATGGCATGTTGTGGCGATGTGCCGACGCTTGAGACACTCGCGGCGGTTTCCATTATGCGCCAGGAGCTGCCCGACCTGAAAATCCGTGTTGTCAACGTGGTTGACCTTTTCAAGCTGGAATCAGAAACCGAACATCCGCATGGTTTGAGCGAGCCCGACTTTGATGCCTTGTTCACCCTGGACAAACCGGTCATCTTTGCCTTTCACGGCTATCCTGCTCTGGTCCACCGCCTCACCTACCGGCGCAACAATCATGGAAACATGCATGTTCACGGATATAAAGAAGAAGGCACTATCACCACCTACTTTGACATGACGGTTCTTAACCATCTTGACAGATTCCATCTGGTGCTGGATGCGATCAAGTGGCTGCCGCAACGAGGGTCAAAGGGCATCGCGTTGAAACGGAAATTGGAGAATACGCTCGTTGAACACCGGAAATACATCGACAAGAATGGTCTTGACATGCCGGAGATCCTCAACTGGAAGTGGGGCACCTGATTTGATCGTCAGGCAACCGTAACAGGTTGCCGGTTCTGTCAACGCACACCTAAAACATTAACAGGAGAATATCATGCAGATCCAGATCAATACCGACCACACTATTGGCGCTCATCAGGCTTTTATTACGGAAATCAAGGAGAAGGTTGAGCAATCACTCCGCCATTTCAGCGAGCACATCACCCGGGTTGAGATCCATTTAACAGATGAGAACGCCCACAAAAAAGGTCAGCACGACAAACGATGTGTCATGGAAGTACGCCTCGAAGGTCGCAAACCCGAGGCGGTCACCAAGGAGGCGGCCACATTGGAGCAAGCGGTCGACGGAGCTATCGAAAAGCTGATTCATCGTGTAGGGAGTACCCTGGAGCGGTTACGTGAGCAGGAAAAAAACCGGACCGACCCACCACTTTCAGAATCGATCGAAAATCAGCAGGAGGGGAGTCCGACAATTGAATAAACAATTGCTAATTGACACAGCGCAAGCACTGGTCGCCACCGACAAGGGCCTGCTGGCCATGGACGAAAGCAATCTAACCTTCAATAAGCGATTTGCCGCGCTGTGAATTGCCCAGACCGAAGAGAAAATCACCGAAGGCCTTGAGGGCATGATCCTGAAACCCAACATGGTTCTGCCGGGACTAACCTGACCCGAGCACGAAACCATTGACGAAGTGGCCGACGCTACGGTGAAATGTCTTTTGCGGGCGGTTCCTGCCGCCGTGCCGGGAATCGCGTTCTTATCGGGGGGTCAGCCTGCGGAGATTGCCTCGGCCCGTTTGAGATCATAAAATCGTTATTGGTGGGCGGCCCAAAAAGTGCTAATAAACCCATAGCCGGCGAAACCATAAGAGATACTATTGCCGCACATATCGATTTGAACCACAGGAAATCTGAATAAGGAAGAAATTGATTTTTGGTAAATAGTATCCAAACAATAACTGGTACCCCAAATAAGAATAGCCCGACAACACCAAACAAGACGCCTTGTAAACTGAGTGGCAGGGAAAGAACTATGGAGATGCTACCCACTTGGGGCTTATTGAAAAGAAGTGGTATCCAACCTCTTTTTAGAGTCCACCAGGTAGACAGATTGATAATAATACTAGAAGAAAAAGGTAGCAAAAATGCTGTTAGAAGCGTATCGAGTGCTACGCTTTTCATTCCCCAGAGAGCAACTCCGTGCTCATGATCGTACATAACCCATGCAATTCCCAAATTGAAAAAAAAATTAAATAGAGTCGATATAATCACATAATTAATTAGAATGTATACGTAATGTGCTCGTTGTAATTTAATCATGGATTTTTTGCTCAATAATTAGTTTTAAAAAGAAACATCCTAGACACTTTTGCTTCCATACGGTCACCCTTAACGCGTATCTTATTTTTCTGCCATAGGCGCGATCATTGCCGACGAAAATTCAAATAAAATTATAACTGTATCTGTTCTTTAAAAAGATGCTCATCCAAGACTTTAGTTTCCAAATATAATACTTTTTGTTCAAGCTCCCCAATAGTCTTGTTTTTCCTAGCGATTTCGGCCTTCGCACGAAAAAAGGAAAAAAGACCTTGAATAATCCCAAGCAAAAGCCCAAAAGCAAAAGCACCTGCTACATACAAATATACTGGCATTTGCTGGGTTTTATAGGTGATAATTTGCGCCCCTACGGTCGTCTTGAATTCTTGTTGTGTAAACGTTAACACAAGAACCAATGCAATAAACAGCGCAATAATAAATGTAAAGATCCATGAAAATAGACGCATAGGAAGATCCCTTCTGTAAATATGATATAATTATGAGATTTACGCTACCATTTCATCGGAATTATTTTCACCCTAAAGACAGCGCGACACATTAGGCAAATATCTCATATCCTTAAATAACTAAAAGCAAGTTTCGGGCCATACCTTTAACAGCGCAAGGTGTCGGCCTGAAACGATTTGCAGACACTCCGGATTTTCCCGAAAATGAGAATTGAATTCCCATTTCTAATAAAACGATCATCACCCACGGGTGAATCTAGCCTCAATGCAAGAATATAAGAGGGACTTCAATGGCATGCCATTTGCATTCTGTAATACCTTTGTAACAGGCTTGGCAATAATATTTTTTGCATGTGTAAATGCCGAGGTTAGAAATGGTTGAAGTCGTCATCTATTAAGGATACTGAAAAATTCAAGGAATAAGACAAGCATGGAAAATACACCAAATACATCGAATACCGGCGTGGTCGTTTCGATACGCGGTAGCGTTGTAGATATCCGGTTCGACAAGCATCTTCCGCCAATTTACACCGTGCTGTATACCGGCGAGCAGGATAAAATTGTTATCGAAGTGCTGGCACAGCGCGATGCGCATCATGTGCGAGGAATCGCCTTGACACCCACCCAGGGCCTTGCCCGTGGAATGGCCGTAAAGGACTCGGGTGGACCACTTATGGCGCCTATCGGCAAGGGAATACTCTCGCGTATGTTCGATGTTTTTGGCAACACCATCGACCGCGGAGACACATTATCTGATGTGACCTTACGTTCGGTTCATCGTGCCCCTCCCCCACTTTCACAGCGTTCTTCCAAGTCCGAAATATTTGAGACAGGTATCAAGATCATCGACGTACTTGCGCCACTGGAGAACGGTGGCAAAGCCGGACTTTTTGG
>JBBRUI010000025.1:0-24051 GCA_038247945.1 Bacteroidota bacterium
ACAACGACGGGAACCAGATCAGGATCAGGGAAGTAACGGTAGTCGTGCGCCTCTTCCTTGCTGCGCATCGAATACGTCACGTTCTGGTTCGCATCCCAGAGCAACGTTTCCTGCACAACAGGATTGCCTTCTTCGATCAGCATGATTTGCCGGTTGATTTCGAATTCCAATGCCCGTTCAACATTCCGCAGGGAGTTCATGTTTTTCACTTCGGTTTTCGTCCCGAACTTCTCTTCTCCTTTACGCCGAATGGAAATGTTCGCATCGCATCGCAGTTTTCCCTCTTCCATGTTGGCATCGCAAATTCCCAGATACGTCACGAGCTGCCGGATTTTCCAAACATACAAATATGCTTCACGCGGCGACCGGATATCGGGCTCAGTCACGATCTCCATCAATGGAACTCCGCACCGGTTCAAATCCACGAGCGTTTCACTTCCTACATCGTGAATGGATTTTCCTGCATCTTCCTCCATATGAATCCGCGTAATGCCAATACTCTTACGGCTTCCATCCTCCAACTCAATCTCAACAACGCCCCCGGTGCAAATCGGTTCCTCGTATTGCGAGATCTGATAGCCTTTTGGGAGATCGGGATAGAAATAATTCTTCCGCGCAAAAATAGATTTGGGTGCAATCGTACATCCGGTTGCCAATCCCAGCCGCATCGTGAATTCCACCAGATTCTTGTTCAGTACCGGCAGCGTACCCGGCATTCCTAAACAAATCGGACAAACGTTGGTGTTAGGCTCACTCCCGAATGTCGTCGGACAGCCACAGAAGGCTTTGGATTTCGTCAAAAGCTGGGCATGAACCTCAAGGCCGATAACAGGCTCGTATTCTTCGTTCAGTTTCACTTCTTCTTTTTCTTCCGAAAAGAATTTCTGATCTCTTCTATTTGGTCCAAATGGTTGATGTCGTGTCCGGCATGAAGTTGAGCAAGGCGTTCAACAGTTTCTTGTCCTCGTTCGGCATGCATTCCGAATTTTCGCCATTCATCGTCCCGCAAGGATCTCCAAATCGCAATTTGAGATTTGCGAACAGTCGAGAACAATTCAGTTTTGTCTTCCACGTCTGCCTCTTCATACTTCATCGCGTTTGCCCACATATCCTGATCGTATGCCTGGATCGGCGAACCTGATTGCGATACCATCATACGAAGACGAAAGGCCCCCGCCAACTCTGAGTCCGCCAGATGCGCGATGATTTGGGCGATGGACCATTTGCCCGGTGCCGGTTGAAAGCGAAGCTGCTTTTTCTTCAGGCCTTTCGTCAATTTTCGCAACCGCTTTGGTGTTTGCGCCAAAACTTTCAGCGGATCTTTGCCGATAACATTCGCGAGGATTCGCTTGACGTAAGGATTGGTGATGTCGTCAACGCTGGTGACTATCGCAGGCATCATTGTTTACCTCTCATCTGGTTCATTCTTAGAATTTGTCAACTGCCACAGCAACAACCGCTGAAGAAGAATTCTGGATTCAAGTTCAAGCATTTCGTAGCTGGTATGAATCAGCCGGCCGTCCTTATCAATTGCGAGGGAGTCACTTTTCTTTTTTTCCATAGTTCCCTTTTTGCAAAACTATTCCAGAAAATGTTTGGCCAATTTCATGACGGCGAACGTACTTGAGTTCATATTCAACTATTAGGAATATTTCCTTATGTCGCCGTTGCCTTTCATCTCACCCTAGTTTCTGATCGCTTCGGTTACTTTTTCCGCTGCTTCCTTCAGGTTCTTCGCAACGAGAAAGTTCATTCCGGAGTTCGCAAGTATTTCTCCAGCCAAATCAGCGTTTGTGCCCGCCAGCCGGATGACAATGGGGACGTTGACGTGGATTTTCTTCGCCGCCTCGACAACACCCGTTGCAACACGGTCGCAGCGAACGATACCGCCAAAAATATTTATCAGTACTGCCTTCACATGCTTGTCTGCAAGAATGATCTTAAATCCATTCTCCACTGTCTCTGCGTTCGCGCCGCCGCCGACATCGAGGAAGTTTGCCGGTTCGCCGCCAGCCAGTTTGATGATATCCATTGTCGCCATTGCAAGCCCGGCCCCATTCACCATGCAGCCAACATTTCCGTCCAGCTTGATGTAGTTAAGGCTCGACCTCGACGCCTCGACTTCCAACGGATCCTCTTCATCCAGATCACGAAGCAAGGCAAGATCGGGATGGCGGAACATGGCGTTGTCGTCAAAATTCATTTTTGCATCCAGGGCAATAATCGAGCCTTCCGCCGTTACAACTAACGGATTGATCTCCGCCAGAGAACAATCCATCGCCTCGTACGCGTTGTAGAGCGCAGTCAAAAACTTGACACCGTTCTTGAACGCCTCGCCTGACAAGCCAAGCCCAAAAGCTAAATTTCGCGCTTGATACGCTTGAAATCCAACCGCCGGGTCGATAAACTCTTTGAGGATTTTCTCGGGCGACTGTTCCGCCACTTTTTCAATTTCCATTCCACCTTCAGTCGATGCCATCACCACGTTGCGCGACGAGGAGCGGTCGAGCGTTACGCCGACATACAGCTCCCGCGCAATATTCACTCCCTGCTCAATCAACAGCCGCTTCACAAGCTTGCCTTCAGGGCCGGTTTGATGGGTTACGAGCGTCATCCCGAGAATTTGCGATGCGTACGTGCGAACTTCATCCAAACTCTTTGCTACTTTCACGCCGCCGCCCTTTCCTCGTCCGCCGGCATGGATTTGCGCTTTCACGACCCAAACATTTCCGCCGATTTGTTTCGCTTCTTCCACAGCCTCATCGACTGTGAATGCAACTCTGCCTTGCGGAATCGGCACATTGAAGTTTTTCAGAATTTCTTTTCCCTGATACTCATGGACTTTCATTATTTCTCCCGGTTGAATGCGTTAGTTAATGGAATCAAATTCAGGCTTGGCGCTGCGCCAGTCGTCGAGCATTTGCCTCGCTGTGACATACTCGTCGAGCGGTACAAAAATCTTTGAAGGACTGTTGAGGTTGCTGCGTGACTGCGGATTGTCGCCACCGCCATCCCATGCATACCCGACCGATCCGAAATTCTGCACCTCAACATGATGCTTCGCGTCCTGCAGCAGCGACTTCGCAAGCTCTGCCTCGTTTACATCCGTTGAACGAAACACTTCTGCCCAATCGCCATCAACAATTACTTCGAGATGATCGAGACAAAATACGCGATGCTCACTTTCCTCGCTGCACATATCGCACACGAGCCGCTGACAAATAATGCAAACTCCCACTGCTTCCTTGTCTGGGTGGAGTTCGCAGAATAGTTTCTCATCGGTCAACAAGTAACCGCAATGCGGACAAAACTCGCTATCGCTAGTGACTTCGCTTTGGCAGTTGGAACATGTGATGAATTCTGGCATTATCTAAAGTTTCTATGCATAGGATAATTATGCTGCGTTCGACAACGCCCGAACTATAGGACGAGGCAAAGTAATCGGGCGAAACAATTTCTGTGAAAATAAATAATCTTCCCCCGATTCGTCTATTACCCGGACAAGTCCATGCTGAGATGCAAACGAATCAGTTAGCGCTTTATACACTTTCCCTCGTTCTAACGAAGCAGGATACTCGCGATTATCAACACATATCGCAAAACTTGATCTGCCGGCTCGCTGTTTAGAGCGGACGTTTGATTTTGATTTCTTTCTTTCCGAGTGGGACATCATTCACTTCTTTATTTTCTCAGCAATAGACTTCGCCTGCAAGAACAACAGCAGGTAATCCGGTCCACCCGCCTTCGAATCCGTTCCGCTCATATTAAATCCGCCGAATGGATGGACGCCCACAAGCGCGCCGGTGCATTTCCGGTTCAGGTACAGGTTGCCGACAAAGAATTCTGCTTCCGCCTTCTTTAGCTTCTTCTTGTCTTTTGTGTAGACTGCGCCCGTCAAACCAAACTCCGTGTTGTTGGCAATCTTCAAGGCGTCATCAAAATCTTTTGCCTTGATAACGGCAAGTACGGGACCGAAGATTTCTTCCTGCGAAATTGTATCCATCGGCTTCACATCGGCAATCACTGTCGGACGAATAAAGAAACCATCATCGCCGGCTTTCTTTCCCCTCGACGAGTCGAGTCGTTGACCTGCAACCAGTCGTCCGCCTTCAGCAACACCTTTGTCGATGTAGCGGAGAATGCTCTCCTGCGATTTTGCATTGATGACGGGCCCCATGTAGTTGTTTTGCTGCGCGGGATCTCCGATGGTAAGAGCTTCGGCTTTCTTTGCGAGAAGGTCAACAAACTTGTCGTAGACTTTTTCGTGAACGATCACGCGTGAACATGCCGAGCATTTCTGTCCCTGAAAACCGAACGCAGAAACCGTCACGCCTGCAGCCGCTTCGTCGAGATTCACGCCTTCATCCACAACAATAGAATCCTTGCCGCCCATTTCCGCGACCACGCGCTTCAGCCATTTTTGTCCCGGCTGCACTTTCGCGGCCGATTCATTGATGTGAATGCCAACTTCTTTCGAACCGGTAAACGACACGAACCGCGTTTGCGGATGCATCACCAATGTATCGCCCACCGCGCTACCCGGGCCGCTCACAAAGTTGAGCACGCCGGCAGGCAACCCGACGTCCTTCATGATCGCATAAAATTTCCATCCCGTAAGAGGTGAATCGCTCGACGGCTTCAGCACGACCGTGTTGCCCGTGACAATCGCCGCCGATGACATCCCGGTAAGGATTGCGAGTGCAAAGTTCCACGGCGGAATGACGACGCCAATACCGAGCGGCACATAGACCATCTTGCCCTTCTCGCCTTTGTTCTTCACGACCGGATGTTCCTTTCCGTAGCGCAACATCTCGCGGGCGTAGAACTCAAGAAAGTCGATTGCCTCAGCCGTGTCCGCATCAGCCTCCGGCCATGATTTGCCGACTTCGAGTATCATTGCTGCGTTGAGTTCAAAGCGCCACTTCCTCATCAGCTTTGCGGCTTTGAACAGGTAATCTGCTCGCTTCTTTGGCGGGACGTTCTTCCACTCTTCGAACTTTGCAGCCGCGGCATCCATTGCTTTGTTTGCAAGCGCGGCATCTCCCTTTTGAAATATCGCAACCACTTCAGACGGTTTCGACGGATTGTAGGAATAGAATTTCTCCTGCGTGTAAATCTCTTCACCGCCAATTACAATCGGATATTCTTTGCCAAGGTTAGACCGAAGCTCTGCAATTGCCGCTTCCTGCGCTTTCCGATTTTTCTTTTTGGAAAAATCCAACACCGATTCGTTTTTGAATTTTGAGATAGCCATCATGTTCACCTTATGTTAGTATGGAACTTCATAATCGATTCCGGGAATGAAATCGAAATGCTTTCTATTTCGTGTTACAATTTTGGAATGTGTTTCTAACGCAATGCCTGCGAGCAAAGAATCGAGCACACCTATTCCGTGTGAAAGATGATATGAAGAAAACAGCTCGACACCAATGATCATCGAAAGTCGGGTTGGATAGACCGCGCTAAAATTAAACTCCTCAAAAAATCGAGAACGTTTGTCATCTCACGCTTATTGCTGGCGCCATCGAGCAATTCGAGCTTGGTAAAAACTGAAACACCAAGGACGCTAAAATCAGGATGCCGTACAATATACTTTACAGCTTCCTCACGATTTCGTGAGAGGTCTATCAGGACATCCGCGTCAACGAGCTTCATAGTGTTTGCGGCGGCGTTCCATTTCTTTATTCCGTCTCGCGTTCACCCACGCAACGCTATCCTTCATGTCTTTCCTATCCTTCCACATCCCCACGAATGGATGAGAAAGAAATTTTTCAAGTCGCGCCAAGTCCATCTTGCTTTCGAGACGAATGGCACGCTTTGCTAAACTCGCAAATGCCTTTTCTCGATCGCCTGCATAATTCTTTTTTGCTATTCGGCGAAGGCTTTTTTCCAGTTCTTTGTCTTCAATTTCAACTTCATAGACAGCCATACTATGCTCCTTTCAAGAAAATGTCTGCTTCGTCTACTTCACCAATGCCTCAATCACCGCATCATGCACCGCCGGACGAACCCTGGAGATTTTTCCATTCGCCCTTGTCGGATAAACACGGTTCGTTAACAAGATAACAAAAAGATTTCTTTGAGGATCTACCCAAATGGTTGTACCGGTAAAGCCCGAATGCCCGAACGATCTTTCCGAAAACAGATTACCTGCCATAGACCCCTTCAGCGATTTCGTGTCCCAGCCTAATGCCCTTGTACTTTTCTGCGATTGTTTCTTAGTGAACAACGCAACGGTCTCAGAACGCAGGTATCGTTTCCCGTTGTACTCGCCGCCGTTCGTGATCATTTCTATCAGAGTGGCGAGATCGAAGGCTGTAGAGAAAAGTCCTGCATGACCCGAAACGCCGCCTAGAAATTCCGCATTCTCGTCGTGGACCGTTCCCTGCACAAGCCTCTTTCTCCAAACAGAATCGTATTCTGTCGGGACAGTTTCGCTCCGGGATTCTTTTGGTGGACGAAACATCGTCTGCTTCATGCCCAATGGCTCAAAGAAATTCTTTACAACGTACGCATCAAGCGGCATCCCGCTTACCTTTTCAACGATCTTGCCCAACGTAATGAAACCGAGGTCGCTGTAGATTGTGGTGTCGCCGGGATTGGCAACGAGATTCGTTGCAAACACTGTATCGATTCCATACTTCGCATCAGGACAAATCTTCCAGAGTTGCCTGAATGGCGGCAGCCCGCTTGTATGTGCGAGAAGATGGCGAAGAGTTATCTCAGATTTTTTCCCTTGAGTGAACTGCGGGATAAACTTGCCGACCTTGTCATCCAATGAAATCTTTCCGCCATCATACAACTTCATTACAGCGGAGGTTGTTGCAACTACTTTCGTCAACGAAGCAATATCGAAAAGCGATTCAAGACTCGTTGCAGGCGAGTGTGCATCGTATGTAAATCTGCCGAAGGCTTTGTTGAGTACCACAACTCCCTCTTTCACTACGCATACCTGCGCAGCCGGAAACGCCGAATCCCGAATCGCTTCGGTGATGATCGAATCAACTCTGGAGAGTTTCTTCGAATCAAATCCAACCGACTCCGGTGAACCAGAACGAAACTTTTTGTATGCAATTTCATTGGAAGTCCTGCACGAAGTTGCAACGAACGCGCTAACAACCAAAAGCAAACAGCTAAGAGCCTTCATGACTTTCTCAACTGAGCCATCGCCATCAGCAACGCCCCTTCGGCAGGTGAACGCGATGGTTGTCTGAACTCAGCAAATGGAATTCTCTCCGTAATTTTTTCCTTCAGGATTTTTGTGTACACGTTTTCACGTTCAACTAATCCTCCTGTAAACGCAACGCCAATTTTTCCAGGAGTGTTCAAACGGCCTGCGAGCGCCAACGCTTGTTCGCTTAATTCTGCTGCGCCGGCGTTCAGGATTTGCAATGCCACAGCGTCATCGCCTTCAGCAGCGCTCATTACTAACGGAGCGATCTTCGAGAACTCAAATTTTTCCTGATAGACTGCCGCAATGATCCGCTCGCGTGAGTTCAATCCGAATTCTTTTGCAATCAATTCGGCAAGCAACTCCGAGCCGCCGCGCCCATCGTAATAGAGACGCAACGACTTCAGAGCTTCGAGTCCAAAATAGAAGCCGCTTCCTTCATCACTAAGGCCACGTCCCCAACCGCCGATGGTGACAATTTCGCCCGAACTGCTTTTTCCAATCACTATCGAGCCCGTGCCCGCGATAATCAGGATACCCGGCTTTCCTTCGAACGCGCCTTCGAGTCCGATCCTTGCATCCGTCTCAATCGTTATCGGAAGTTCGCAACCAGCGAGCGCGACAATCCGATCTCGAAGTTGAGAGCGGTTTTGCTTGTTCCCCGCGCCTGCGAGTCCGAGTACAAGAGATTGCAACTCGTGAAGCGAACAATTTGCTTCGGCGCAGCATCCCTGTATCAACTCGAACAAATTCCCGGCTGCAACTTCAAACCCGACAACATTCGGATTGCTCGCGCCGACTGTCCGGCGGGCGACAATAGTTCCATCCGGAGTCGAGATCATGCCGAGCGTTTTTGTTCCGCCGCCGTCTGCCCCAAAAACGAAAGTGCTCATGAAATTGCGAAGATGTTGGTGAACGAGAGAATGATCGAAAAGGATGGAAGAATTTATCAAAAAAAAGTGAGATTAACACCCGCTCTGCGAAGGTCAATTGCTCCCGACACAGTCATTTCGTATCTTCGTTCGAGAAAAATGTATGATGCTTTCCAAACAAGAAATAGAATCGCGGCTACTTCAATTTCTTTCGGCTCGTCCCGAAATTGATTTTTCGTACATCTTCGGCTCATTTGTCCGAGGTGAGAAATATGAAGACATTGATGTTGCTGTATATCTGCGTGATACTTCAGTGCTTGCCGATCGCGCTCTGCATCCCTACGGTTATGAATCAAGCATGATTGGTGAACTGAGTTCTCTTCTTCATACCGACAAGATTGATTTCGTTGTGCTGAACAAGGCCGGACTAACACTGTTCACGCGGGTCATTAACAGAGGGAAGAGATTGTTCGACCGCGACAAGCTGCAAAGAGTTCATATCGAAAACACTGTCCGCAAAGAATTCATCGACGCCAAGCCCTTGCGCGACATACAAGATTACTATCTTGCCAAAAAATTGAACGGACGAAATGCCGGATTCTGAGAGGCTTCGGAGACACCTGCTTGCCTTGGTTTCTTACGTTGAACAGCTAAAAACAAATGTGCCCGTTTCTGAAGAGGCGTTGCGTCATAATCCGGACCTCCGGTGGATTCTTGAGCGCGGAATTTATCTTTGCATTCAGAATATTCTCGATTCGTTCAGTCACATTATTTCCGCAGATTTCAATGAACAGTGGGAAACCTATGCCGATGTCGCGGCGCTGATTCAACAACATGACCTTATCTCAAAAGAACAAGAAGAGATATTGCACAAGATGATCGGCGTTCGTAACCGACTTAGTCATGACTATATGAATCTGGATTACGATATTCTTTCCGACATCGTCAACACAAACTTAGATGACTTCCTGATATTTGCAAAAATCATTGCCCAATATTCAGGTCTACATTTATTGTGATAAAAACTATTGAGGACTAATCAAGAATAGGACTCAACCAACGCTCAAGTTCTTCGATCTTCATTTCTTTCCGCTTCGCATAATCTTCCAACTGATCACGCTGAATTGTTCCCACGCCGAAATACTGGCTCTGCGAATGGCTGAAATACCAGCCACAAACAGATGATGCCGGGAACATCGCCAGAGACTCCGTCAATGTAATGCCGGTGGTTTCTGTTGCGTTCAGCAAATCGAACAGCTTGTATTTTTCCGTGTGGTCGGGACACGCGGGGTAACCCGGTGCCGGGCGTATGCCTGTATACTTCTCTTTAATGAGATCATCTTTGGCAAGATGTTCATCCTTTGCATACCCCCAAAAATCCTTGCGCGCCTTTTCATGCAAACATTCGGCGAAGGCCTCGGCTAACCTGTCCGTTAACGCTTGCAGCATGATCTTGTTGTAATCATCATGTGCAGCTTCAAATGCTTTCACATGAGGTTCAATGCCGTGCATCGTAACCGCAAATGCCCCGATGAAATCCTGTTTGTTTAATTCTTGAGGAGCGATAAAATCCGCCAGCGAAAAGTTCGGCTGCCCGCCGGACTTTTGCATTTGCTGCCGCAGAAATTCCAATTTGAGTTTCGAGTTTCCAGTTTTGACTTCTACCTCATCACCATCACTCGTTGCCTCCCAGAAGCCGACAACACCTTTTGCCGTAAGCCACTTTTCAGCGATAATCTTATCAAGCAGTGAGTTCGCATCGGTGTAGAGTTTGGTTGCTTCGACCCCGACTTTGACGTCCTTCAGAATATTGGGGAAGTTGCCGTGCATTTCCCATGAAATGAAAAACGGCTTCCAATCGATGAACGGACGAAGCTCCGACAAATTGAAATTGTCAAACACTTTCGTGCCGATAAATGCGGGTGCAGCAGGCGTATATTCACTCCACCCGATCTTCACTTTGTTCTTCAGCGCATCCTTGTACGAAACGTATCGGGTCGCCGATTTTCTCGCGTCAAATGTTTCTTTGAGCTTACGGTATTCTTCTTTGATGTTCTTAAGAAACTCCGGCTTTTGCTCATTGCTGAGTAACGAACCGGCAACGGTAACGCTTCGGGAAGCATCGAGTACGTGTACCACGCCGTTATCATATTCAGGGGCAATTTTCACGGACGTATGCACACGAGATGTGGTGGCGCCGCCAATCAATAGCGGCTGAGTCATCCCTCTACGCTTCATCTCTTTGGCGATATGCACCATCTCATCCAATGATGGTGTGATCAATCCGCTCAAACCGATGATGTCTGCGTTTTCTTTCAGGGCAGTTTCCAGAATCTTGTCAGTGGGAACCATGACACCAAGGTCAACAATGTCATAGCCATTGCATCCCAACACTACTCCAACGATATTCTTGCCAATGTCATGCACGTCGCCTTTGACTGTTGCCAGCAAAATTTTTGCTGCGCCGGCACCTTCTTCGTTCACTGTCCCGGCGGCTATATGCGCCTGCTTTCTCAACTCTTTTTCCGCTTCAATGTATGGAGTAAGGATCGCAACACTTTTCTTCATAACCCTTGCACTCTTCACGACCTGCGGCAGGAACATCTTGCCTGCACCGAACAAATCACCAACGACGTTCATTCCATCCATCAACGGACCTTCAATCACGTCCAGCGGCTTGGGATATTTTTGCCGTGCTTCTTCCGTATCCGCATCGATATAGTCGGTGATGCCATTGACGAGCGAATGTTTCAGGCGTTCTTCAACTGTTAAGTTGCGCCATGCTTCATCCTTGATTTCAACTTTGCCTTTTGCTTTTACAGTTTCCGCATGAACAATCAATGCTTCGGTAGCCTGATTGTTGTCGTTGTTTCTATTCAACAATACATCTTCGCACAACTGCCGAAGCGTGGATTCGATTTCATCATACACCACCAATTGTCCCGCGTTGACAATCCCCATATCCATTCCGGCTTTGATGGCATGATACAGGAACGCTGAATGCATGGCTTCGCGGACGTGGTCGTTGCCGCGGAATGAAAACGATACGTTGGAAACACCCCCGCTCACTTTCGTCAGCGGCATCAATCGTTTTATCTCTGCCGTGGCTTCGATGAAATCAAGAGCATAGTTGTTATGTTCTTCGATGCCGGTTGCAACAGCGAAAATGTTTGGATCGAAGATGATGTCCTGAGGATTGAAGCCAACTTGTTCGGTCAGAATCTTGTACGCCCTCCGGCAGATTTCCACTTTGCGTTTCTTGGTATCAGCTTGCCCTGCTTCGTCAAATGCCATAACAACAACGGCAGCGCCGAAGCTCTGGCAAACAAATGCCTGACGAATAAATTTCTCTTCCCCTTCTTTCATCGAGATGGAGTTGACAATGCATTTACCCTGCACACATTTCAATCCCGCTTCAATGATCTCGAACTTTGAGCTGTCAATCATGATGGGAATTCTGGCAATGTCCGGTTCGCTTTGCAGGAGATTGAGAAATGTCGTCATCGCATGCACGCCCTCCAGCAGGGCGTCATCCATGTTGACATCAAGGACCTGCGCACCGCTTTCCACTTGTTGGCGCGCTACACTGAGAGCTTCTTCGTATTTATTATCCCTGATGAGCCGGGCAAATTTCTTGGACCCGCTCACATTGGTTCGTTCACCGATATTGACAAAGTTCGTCTCGGGGCGAATGGTTAAAGGCTCAAGACCTGAAAGGCGTAAGTATGGTTTGATGGTATTCATATTGTTTTTTTTTGAACCACAACGACAGTGACGACACAGCGAGTCACAACGTTAGTGCAACGTCAGTGCCGATGTGGCGTCGTGGTTATCTAACTTTTTGTTGAATCACAACGGCACGGCGACACAACGAGTCACAACGTTATAGTATCATCCTTTTGATACCGTCTTTGATTAACGGTACGTGAAAGTTGATTAGGTAACCTAACCTCTTATTAGTAAGCTTGAGATAACTGAGCAACTGAGCTTCCCACACAGGATGATAATTTTCCTGAGCTTTCAACTCCACAATAATTTTGTCTTCGACCAGAATATCAATTCTGAGTCCGTCTTCAACGATTAGATTCTCATAGTTAATAGGCACAAGAACTTGTTTTCTAAACCCGATATTTCTCGTCTGCAACTCATAGCAAAAACATTTTTCGTAAACGCTTTCCAGCAATCCCGGGCCCAAATGGCGATGGATTTTGAATGCGATATCGTAGATCTCGTTCGCAATCTTATTATCAACTTCCGATACAGGTGGGTAGCTCATATTGTCTTATTATTTGAATCATAACAACAGTAACGGCACATCGAAATCACGACGCCAGTATGTCATTTTGTTTTTGTTTCGTTGTGTCTCGTCGTGCCGATGTGTCGCCGTGGTCTAAAATCCTACGATACGGGTTCGTAGCTCATCTTACCTCTGAAATTGAACCACAACGACAGTAACGACACATCGAAATCACGACGCTAATATATCATTTTGTTTTTGTTTTCGTTGTGTTTCGTCGTGCCAATGTGTCGCCGTGGTTAAAGTACTTCCTCCAGGACGGGTAGCGATCTGGGAACAACGTTCTTCACATGCTCTGCTATTTCTCTGATATGGTCCGGCGTTGTGCCACAGCAACCGCCGACGATATTCACGAAACCCTCGCTCGCCCAGTCTCCGATGAACTGTGCTGTTTCGTGTGGCTGTTGATCGTATTCGCCCATGGCATTTGGCAAACCTGCATTTGGGTACGCCGAGACATAGCATGATGCAATTTGCGACAACTCTTCAATGTGTCCCCGCATTTCCGCTGCGCCCAACGCGCAGTTCAAACCGACGCTGATTGGTTTCGCATGCATGACTGAGGTGTAGAACGCTTCGAGCGTTTGCCCGCTGAGAGTTCTGCCGCTTGCATCTGTGATGGTACCGCTGATCATCACGGGCAATTCTTCTTTGCCGGTGTCGCGGAAATATTTCTTGATCGCGTAGATAGCTCCCTTTGCATTGAGCGTGTCGAAGATTGTCTCGATGAGAAGAATATCCACTCCTCCATCAACCAAACCTGAAACTTGTTCGTAGTACGCCGCTGCAACTTCATCAAACGTTACAGCACGAAAACCGGGATTGTTCACGTCGGGAGACAATGACAATGTCTTGTTGAGGGGACCCATTGCTCCGGCGACAAAGCGCGGCTTAGATGGATCTTTTGCTGTGTATTCATCCGCCGCCGTTCTGGCACATTTTGCCGCGGCGACATTCAGCTCGTAGGCAAGCGACTGCATTTCATAGTCCGCCATCGCGATAGCAGTACTGCTGAACGTATTGGTCTCAATAATATCAGCGCCCGCCTCTAGGTATTGTTTATGGATGCCGATGATAATGTCCGGCTTCGTAATGCAGAGCAGATCGTTGTTGCCTTTGACATCAACATGCCAGTCCTTGAATCGTTCGCCGCGATAATCCGACTCCTGAAGTTTGTGGCGCTGTATCATCGTGCCCATTGCGCCGTCGATGACGAGTATTCTCTCTTCAAGAAGTTGTTGGATTGTTTTCATCGTTCAGAAAATCCTTTCCATCTAAAAGTTCTTCTTACATCTTACCTTTAAGCGCTGAACCCATTCAATCATCGGGCACAAAACAACAACGGCGAGCGCGTTGCCCGCCGTTTCATATTTTCTCTGTAGATTGAATATCTAATTGTTTGAAACAAGCTCGGGTATAACACTGGAAACAAAGTTGAATGAATAAACTGTGAATCCCTCATTTACTGTTGTCAGTTTTAGCACATGCTCGCCGTACCGAGGATTTTTCACGACACCATACAAACGGGGTTCCGAAACCACAAGGAAACTCCGGCCCTGCCCGTCAAACCTGATATCATCTCCTTTATTTTCATCATTCAAGAACTCATCATCCTGGCTAACAGTCACTTCGATATTTTTTTCGCCGTCAGGTTTCAACACTGCATTTACTTCGAGTGCGTGGTAACTAAGAACGATCTGCCCGTTCTCTGCATCGTCATGTCGCAAACTGTTCCGGTCGTTCAACCAGTTGCCCACGGCATAAATTCTATCGTCAAGATATAAATCAGGGTCCGCATACTCGACAACGGATTCCGGACTGTAGCCTTCGACGTTGCCAATACTTCCGCGCAGATAGCCCGCATAAAGCTCCGGAGTCGGACGGAAGCAAAGAGCTCCGGCTCTGTCCTCCTCGCGCAGTGGCTCCATGAGTAACGGCAAGTCGCTGCCAGCGCCCGCGTCGTACAAAAGAGTTTGCAGAACCCGCTCGGTAGTTGTGTAATTTCCATCGCGGGTGTTCTGGTAGCGAATAAATCCGTGCCTGTCAATCAAATGGAGCGAGGGCCAAGTGCGGCTGCCATACTTTGCTGCGATCGAACCTTCATTATCCATCACGACAGGATACGTGATCCCCAATTTTTCAATCGCCTTCTGGACCAACTCCGGATTTTTCCCGAATGGAAATTTTGGGGTGTGCACACCGATCACGATCAATCCGTACTCTTCGTACTTGCGGCTCCACTCTTTGATGTACGCTATTTCCCGACGGCAGTTGACGCATGTGAAATCCCAGAATTCAACCAGAATCACGCGACCGCGATGCGCCGAAATGAGGACCGGCTCGGAATTGAACCAGAAATCCCCGAACACCTCATGTGCCCGAACGGTCTGCGGCAGGATTTCAGTTGCTGTCATAAACATTCTTTCTGATGAACTACTCTAAAAAATATAGAGAAACATGGAGGGAATTGCAAACATTGCCACACGGGGTGATTACTGCTTACAGATTGATGGTCGGCTTTAGCTCGGAGTTCAACGCGTCACCCTTATAGTAGACGCGTTCAAGAAACAATCCCGACGGCGGGGCAGTGAACCTTGCGGGCTCCGGTGATTTCTGTTCGAGGTACCGCCGTACATCATCCGTCGAAAATTTTCCTCTGCCAACTTCAACACAAACTCCAACCATGCGACGAACAAGTTTCCACACGAAGTGCGAACCTATGATGCGAATAAGAACCAAGTCGCCGGCTTCCTTCAATTCTATTTTCTCAACCACTACCTTTGTGGATTTTTCCTCCGGATCGTCTTCCGTGAACGATTGCATATTCTTCATACCAACAAACAGTTGCAACGCCTCGTTCATTTTCGGAATGTCCAGCTTATCCTTGACCCACCAGACATATCGTTTCCCGAGCGCCGAGCGGCGCCGGGAGATCTGATAGAGATAGCTGCGAGCCGATGCATCGTGCCGTGCGTGAAACTGAGCGGATGCTTTTTCCACTTCTATCAGATTGATGTCCGCAGGCAGCTCATCGTTCACTTTCATGCGGATGATTTCAGGGGCGAGCATAGTCTTCACTTCGAGATGCGCAACCTGCTGCAGAGCGTGGACTCCGGCATCGGTGCGTCCCGCGCCGTACAACTCAAGGTCATCCGTCTTGAAAACGGTTTTCATCGCGCCCAGCAGCTCGCCCTGCACAGTGCGCGCATTCTTCTGCACCTGCCAGCCGCTGTAGCGCGTTCCTTCGTATTCGATGTAAAGTTTGAATCTTGCCATTAAAAAAACCACCACAGAGTGAACAGAGTGAAGAGAGAACACTGAGTTTTTTTTGAGGTTAGAATGTATCTTTGTTGATCATTCGTTTGATTCCGGACTTCAAAATAATTGAATGGAAGTTGAAGAGTAGTCCGATAGGTGCTTTCGATGCTTTCAGATAGTTGAGCGTTTGTGCTTTGTCTGCATTTGTTAGTTCTACACGTGCTTTACATTCGACAATAATAGAGTTTTCAACAAGAAAATCGCAGCGAAATCCAACATCCATTACCACACCATCGTATGTCACCGGCATCGGAAGCTCCCGCTGATATGAGATTCCGGCTTTCGCAAATTCATGTGCCAACGCAGTCTTGTACACTGACTCAAGGAATCCAACACCAAGCATCCGATGAACCTGGATTGCACACCCGATAATCTTCTCCGTAATCAGATTCAGAGCGTCTCTTTCCAGGGATCGATCCAGTTGGTTTAGTAATTTGTCATCAATAACTTTTCTCTCCGTGCTCTCAAGTCTCTCTGTTATCTCTGTTGTCTCTGTGGTAATTTTTTCCCATGCATCTTCAATAATCTGACGGTGGTCGAATGCGAGAGGCAGATCTCGCCAATCCTTCACAAGCTCAACATCGGCTGCATCATCGCCAGCCTTCATCGCCGAAAGATCAGCTTCCGCAATGAATGCAACAGCGACAGTGTGCCGGAATGTATCGCGGGCGGGATCAGAATACACGCCGACCATGCGCATGTTCCTTACAATAAGTCCGGTCTCTTCAAGAGTCTCGCGTCGGCAAGCATCCTCCACCGATTCGTCCTGATCCACGAAACCGCCGGGCAATGCGTACGAGCCTTTGAACGGTTCATGCCCGCGTTTGATGAGAACGACGGCATCGCCATCGAACACGACACAATCCACCGTAACCGGTCTAATTGGAAATTGCATGGGTCAGAATGAGATTAACCACTACGACACATCGACACTGACGATACACTCACGTCGTGATTCGTTGTGCCGGCGTGTCGTGGTGGTTCAAGACCAAAGAGTCAGTTGTTCTTAGGGATCTTTTTGAATTCGTTGTACAGACTTTTTATTCCGGGTTTCAAAAAATAATTCGTGAACGCCCAATTCTTTTCGTCATCCTTGCCCGCAAATTTTGTCCGCAACGCCGGCAGGTCAATCGTGCTCTGCGCCCGTTCAAGCGGGATAGTGTCCCTGAACGCCGCACCGGCGCTTTCCTGCAATGCCGTAAGAAGCTCAATCATCGACCGGACATATTTCAAATCCGATTGCACTTCTCCGTGACCGGGAATGATCTTCGCCGGCTTCATCCACAAAATTTTGTTGAGCACGCGCAGCCAGTCGGTATGATACGCTCCGAACGCGTAGGGCACCGGACTGACAACAACGTCTCCGGTTATGAGAATCCGCGCAGAAGGAATGTGGATGAAAAGATCGCCCGAGCTGTGCGCTTTGCCCGGATGAAAAATATGGACAATTCGGTTCTTGCCGAGGTACACCGTCAGGCTGTCGTTTATCGTGACATCGATCGGCTGATATTTGTATTCATCAACGTATAAAAGAAACGTATCCAGATCGGCGAGCGTTTGCGGCAGGCGAACCTCACGCTCGTATTTCGTCAGTGTCCTTCCCTCTTCGTTTTTCCCGCTATCCAACTGTCTGCGGAGTAGCGACTTCAGTTCATACGATGCCTTCGGTTCCTCTGCCACGATTTTTGTAATCCGTGTATCATACAACTCCCGCGTTCGTGCATGTGCGATGATGATTGCGTCAGGAAAGG
This sequence comes from Bacteroidota bacterium, assembly GCA_038247945.1. Classification (GTDB taxonomy): domain Bacteria; phylum Bacteroidota; class Ignavibacteria; order UBA10030; family UBA6906; genus CAADGV01. Next base: position 17,410 of record JBBRUI010000025.1, read on the forward strand.
TTTTCTTCCACACATAATTTCCCATGACGTGATCGTAGTGCCAGTGCGTATTCACAATGTATCGAACAGGCTTCGGGGTCAGTTCCTTCAATTCCGCAATCATTGCATTCGCCGTAAACGCATCACCGAACGTATCGACGACAAGCACTCCATCATCCCCGATAATTGCAACAGAATTCCCTTCGACGATGTCACGCAACGGTCCGGGAGGAACAAACGCGTACACACCCTCCGCCACTTTCACGGTTTTGAAATACGCGGCAAATAATTGTGTAAACATGATGCCGGAGAGAATCAGAAGAAACAGGAGAAAGCGAAATGAGTTCATTGGAGGATGGAAGTGAGGAAAGTTATCGCAGCAGCAACATTTTTTTTGTTTGAATAAACGAGCCGGCCTGAAGCCGGTAGTAGTACGTCCCGCTTGCGAGTCTGGTTGCATCATATGCGTATTCGTGTTTTCCCGGCTGCAACATTTCATTCACGATGGTTGCGACTTGACGGCCGAGAAGATCAAACACAGTTAGCGTTACGAACGACGGGCGGTCGAGTACGAAAGAGATCTTTGTCGCCGGATTAAACGGATTTGGATAATTTTGCAGCAATCTCGTTTCTGTCGGGACTTCTGCATACGACGAACCCTCGACATCAGTTGCGACATCGAAGTAGCGGTACACTCGCCGCATCAATGTGTCGCGGTTCGCCTTTGTCGTGATTGTTTCGAATGGAAAACCGAGATACACAACTCCGGCGGCCAACGTGCCGCCCGGAAACATTCCTCTGTACGCAACTCCCGCATACACCGGATTGCCAACCCCACCGTAATGAAGTACCGGCGTTGCTCCGCCCTGCGGCGTCAGAAAATCCGGGAAGTCTTCTTCGTACGGCGATCCCTCAACGATAATACCGTATCCCAAACTTATGCCCTCGAACGTAGTGGAGGAAGCCCCATTCACGGAGTACTCTCCGGCATCATCCCCTGCGTAACTTGCCTTCAGGAAGTTATGTAGAAAATCCCTGTCCACCTGTGTCGGGCCGGTCGGACGATCAAGGTCCCATGCTATCTCCGAGCCGCTCACGAAAAATTTTCCGCCGCTTTGAAGATACGCCGCCACTCTTTGCTGTTCGATGTCGCTGAACGTTTCGTCGGCGGTGGATTCATCTCCCGAAATCCAGACAACCGCGTTATAGTTTTGCAGATTCACAGTTCCGGCAATTATCTCTTCATTCGCGCACGTGCTGAAATCCGTTGGCACCGAACGCCCATGCGTCATCGCGAACACATGCGACGAATCGTGCCAGCTCCCCGAAGCTTCCGTCCGGTCGAAGCCATCAACGATGAGAGTCTTGGTGGCTGATGTGTTCAACCGAACCCCGTACACATCGCTGTATAAACTCGTGTTAGGCGGCGAGGCCGAATCGACAGCAGAAAGCCGGAAGAAAATAGTGCTCTGCGAAGGCACGGGATACGAAATAATCGTCGATGTTCTCCCGAGACGGCTTTCATTGTCCCTGAGGGTCCAATTGGTTCCGTCGAGACTGAAATACAACCGGTACCCGAGTAAATCCGAGTCGGGGTTCGGCGACCAGCGTAACGAGATTCTGTTTGTGCTGTCGTTAACTACGGAAAGCAACCGCGGCGGCACGGGCGGCACAAAATCCTGACGAGTCACTTGCACGGCCACATATTCCGTATCCACAAGCGCCCGCGTATCTTGCGCAAAGACCATCACCGTGTAGTTGCCGACCGGAAGCGTGTTGGTGTTCCATGCATTGTTGTTAACCACGCGGCTGGTGTTCACATCATCCGCACCGTTGCCGTTGGTGATGGTGTAAATATGCGCCGAAAGCGTGGCGCCGGTTGCGAACACGTTGTGCACGTACGTATCCTGCGGCATCCGGTCGAACTTGAAACGCACTCCATTCGCCGGGGGCACGTACACTTCCGTCGAGCGATCCGCAGACAAGATTTTGTATCCGACGATGTACGTTCCATTGTTGGTGGTAGACGAAGAAATGCCGCCGGGATCTGCAGCGCTGGTCTCCTCAATGTGAACGCGGATATCAACAAGTCCGCTCACGCGGTTGTTCGGAAACTCCGTGTTCGTCTGATCCACAAAAAATCTCACAAACCGGATTTGCGGCGGATAGTTGTCGATGTACGGTGTCAGCCCGCCGTTGGAACGAATGGCATTCATGTACGTTGAGCCTGACGGCCCGCCATGCGTGAAATGCACATGGCCAAGTCCCGACAAAATATTTCCCAGCACAGTCTGGTACGCCCGCACCGAATCGCCAACGTTCAGCAGTGGATTCGGGTTGATGTGAACGTACGCATCTGATTTGATCAGCCCGCTCACGTTATACTGTACACGCACGTATGCGTTATCTCCCTGCGAAGCAACTGTCCCGATTGCAGTCACGATGCCGGTGTACACAGAGTACGCAGGCGAACCATCGGGACTCGGAATGTCTACCCCATTATGAAAATGATCGCTGGTGAGTGTGTTACGAAATTCCGAAAAGACGCCGGTGCTTGGATGCGTGGAGAAGAAAGGCGCAAGCGGCCAACCGTGGCGCGTGGTGTCCTGAGCCGCGGTTGAGAGTGTGAGAGTAATGAATGCAGTGAGAGTGAAAAAGACTTTGTTCATTACCTCAAGAGTATCATTTTTTTTGTTGAGATGAAACTTCCCGCTTGCAGCCGGTAGAGATACACACCGCTCGCAATACCCGAAGCATCCCACTGAACCTCATGCGTGCCGGCATCGACTGTGCCGGAAACCAACGTAGTCACTTCACGCCCGAGCAAATCATAAATCTTCAGCGAAACATATCCCGGCTGAGTGACGGAGTATGAGAGAGTGGTTGTTGGATTGAACGGATTGGGATAATTCTGGTATAAAGCAAATATTTCAGGAAAAGAATTTTCTCGCGGCGAGGCTGCTGAAGCAATTATCCTATTCAAAAGGTAATGTTCTGCAATCTCATAAATGTCGAGTGTCCCGCTGTTGTATCTAAACCGAACAAGGCCGCCGCCTCTTTTGAACGTGAATGTACTGCGGAAAGACTGCGATTGGCTAGCTCGATTTGTCGATTTAAAAACTACCGTGTCTCCAACCCCGACTCTTCTAAAACGGTAGATGAACGTCGTATCGCTGAAATCCCTTGTGAATGGGAAAACATCAAGGCGAACTGGTGTTGGGTCTTCATTTCTATAGAGTTGATGTTGCCCTTGATGTCTCTCGAACAATTCGAAGGTTGAAGAATCACGGATCGGATAGGTCGTCACCATATTGAAGAAAACACGGCGATGGATAAGATCCCTGGTTTGCCGGATAAGCCATCGAGTTGAATCGGCGCTGTATATTGCTCCTGCAACCGAATAAATTGATCGACCCGAATCTGTGATTGTTTCGACTCCGGCGCCGGACCCGTATTCGGTATAATATCTGTACGTCCATTGATTGGCAACCGCCAGAGGAAAGACATCCACAAGTGAATCGCTCTGGGCTTTCAGGTCATGAACGAATCCAAATAGCAGACCGATCTTCAGAATGGAACAGAATGCTGGGGATGCAAAACGTAAGCATGTTTTCATCATGCACCGCCGGATTGATGAAGGAATGAGCAAGGATGTCTTAAACCAATAGAATTATTTCAAAAGCATCATCTTCTTTACTTCAACTCCCGCACTTGTCTGCAGCCGGTACATGTACACGCCGCTCGGCAAATGGTTACCGTCGCTTCCTTTGCCGGAGAATTCAACACTGTGGTTGCCGGCTTCGAGCTGTTTGTTCAAGAGCGTAGCGACTTGCTGTCCGAGTGAATTGAAAACGGCAAGCGTCGTAAACTCCGGCCTTTCGAGCTGGAAGAAAATTGTTGTTGAGGGATTGAACGGGTTGGGATAATTCTGATAAAGCTGGAAAGATTTATGCGCAAGATATCCATCGTTGATTCCCGTTGAGATGTGAACCTGTGCATCATCAAAGTAAAGCGTACCTGCAATGTCGGCATTGTTGGCCTGTCGGACGACGATGCTGTTGAAGGAACTCAGCGAGCTTGTTATGGGAGTCGAAACGAATCGCCAGCCGAACCAATTGACCGAACCGAACGAAACCGCCTGCTGGACGCCGGAAGAATTTGTAAACCAGAACTCAAGTTGGTTGCCGCTGTTGTCGCCGAATATCCACAACCCAAGCCAGCCGTTTTGTGGTGAGAGGGGAACCGGTGCGCCCGTCATCAAACGGCAAACGCCGCCCGTCGTGTCTGTGAACGTGTAGGCAAGCTTGCCGGAATAGCTTCCGCTTCTTTTAAATGTGGCGGCAATGGAAAACGACGTGAGAGCCGAGTCGATCTTGATTGTTCCCGGATTCTGCTGCGGTTGCTGCCATTGTCCGGCGTTACTCTCGAACGCATCGATGACGGTGCCCTGCGCAACGGCGGATGGCTGAACCGTAAACTCGATCCGTGATTCAAATGTCGTTGCATTGTTCAACGGGTCTTTCAATCCGGGAAGGAACCGCAGTCGGTATGTATGCGCAAGCTGAAGGTCGGCGGCGGGAGTAAACGTGAGGAGGCCTTTGTCATCAACATCAAGATACGTTACGTTGCCGATGCCGATGAACTGGTTCGAGTCTGCAGCATCAACAAAGCGTACGCGGCCGGCAAATGTAGAGTAGACAACCGGCTCATCGAACCGTATTTGAAACGCGGCGCCGGGTGAAACGTTCGACGATCCCGCAACGGGATATGAACGCACAACCTTCGGCCCGACCGTGTCGAGCGGCGTAGTTGTGAATACAAATTGCAGCGCCTGCTGAAGTCTGCCACCGCCCGCGCTCTTTGCATTTTGTCCGAGACTGACGAGATACGATTCGTTGAACGAAAAATTTCCGGCCGGATCGTATGTCATCGTCCTCGCATCGGCTGACCAGCGAAACGCACCCGGTGTTTCAGGCACGAGCGAGAAAGCGGATTGTGTTGAAAACATATCCATGGGCCGGTCGAATTTGACGACGATACTTTTGTAGACAGGAACGTTCTGCTGATTCGCAGCGGGTGTGTAGCCTGTGAACGCCGGCGGAGTTGAATCGGCGACGATGAGAGACAGGTAGTAATCCCAATTCCAGAATTGTCCGGGATCGGTGTGGTTGTTGCAATTATCCCAACCGAGCTGCGGAAAGACAACCGATGATTGCCAGACGTTATGTCCGACGATCTTGAGACGGTTGCGGGAAATATTGTAGCGCGTGGTAAGATGGCGGACGAGCAGCGCCGATTGCTGATACATGATCGGAGTGAAGAACGCGGGATTGCTGACGTAGCCTTCATGCTCGATACCGATCGTCCAATCGTTCCAGCAGCGCACATGCCAACCCTTGTCAGTTTCGCGCACAAGTTGTTTCAGATAACCATCGGCGCTGCGGAAAATATAATGCGCGCTTGCCTGCGAAACAGGATTCTTCAGCCACGAGACCGAACCGTCAAACCCGCCTTCGGTGTCGTGAACAATAATATTTGTAATCGGTGAACCGCCGCGTGAACTGAAGTTTGGGGACGCATCCCACACTGCCGGACCGTAATCTTCGGAAGCGGGAGAAAAATTTTCAACGGGCTGATACTTCGATGCACGGATAGCAGCAACCGCACGCAAATCAATTTCATGCGGTTCGATTTCAATTCCGAACTGATTGTATCCGTCATGGAGCGCAGCGAAGACATGTTCAGCATAGCTTCCCTGCAAATCCCTCTGCGGTATGCCGGGAAATTTTGCAACAACGTCGAACCAACTTAGCAAGTCTGCGGATGAAGGCCTTGGATTTTCTTTTGAAGCGAGATGAGCAATGAATGCCGCAGCCGCCCGGATATTGGCCGCTGGCTCATTGCGCACTTCGGAAAGCGGCAATCCACTGAGCCGGGCAGATTCCGAAAGACTGTGGCCAAACCAATCGTCATCGCGCAAGCCCATGACACCGTATGCAGGCGGCATGTGGCTCTCGCTTTCGTGCGATGTTTCCGGCCGAACGTGCATCCACCGGGTTTCAACGAACGCAATGCCTTTGAGAACGGATGCAGGAACGCCGAATTCTCTTGCAGCAGATTCGAAAACCGGCGAGAGATTTTGTTCAGGTTGAGAAAAAGAACCTGTCGCCACAACAACACTCATCGAAAGGAGTAATAGTAAACGCATCAATAGTCCTGTAATAATTTGATTTAATATCTGACAACTTCATTTCAGTTGCAATGAAACCGCTGTCTCGTCTCATTCTTCTGCTTGTCATTCCCGCATGCTTTTAGCGGGAATCCAGTGAAGGTGTGGATTCCCGATAAAAGCATTCGGGAATGACAATGTTAGGGAGTGGGCATTCCAATCTCCCTACCGTATTCCGATGAGCAGCGGCATCCTGCTTTCAGTATTCAAATTCACACGTGAGAAATTTCTCGAGTACAAGACCGTCGAATCACCGGCGGATAGGGCAATCACATCCAACCGTTTCCCTTTGAAGATGGAAAGATTGGGAAGCTTCTCAGCCAGATCGGACAAGGAATATCGCTCACGCGTGACCAACAGAAAAATTTCTGCATTATCGGCGGTTGCCAATAACGTCTGCCGGCGTTTGTCTTCGGGACCCGCGGGACTCTGGG
>JBBRUI010000026.1:0-23607 GCA_038247945.1 Bacteroidota bacterium
ACAAACGGCGCTTCGCCGCTGCCGTTGTAAATTGTGCCGTTGCGGATGATGAGGTCGTGCGTGCTATTGCGAGAGCACCCAATGAACGTCAATCCAAGCAGGAGTAATAGAATAAGGCAGGGACGAGGTGTTGAATTCAAAGAATGGAACATCACGAGAACCGGACGGAATGGCGAGGGACGTGGATGACTAATTCAGATTTATCTCAAAAACACCTGGCTCTATGGCTGCATCAACCGCTTCAATAAGCTTTGCAATGTAAGGCCTGAGGGTTTCAATCTTGTTGTTGGGAGCGTTAAGGACAAATACTGTAAGCGGAAAACGAGAGATGTTCTGCTGTTTGGATAAGTTCTTGTCGATCGTGACGAAGGCATTGAATCCGTTCAATGTCATGAGCTCCAACAGTTCACCGTTTTTCTTTCCTTTCCATTTCAAATCCCGAACGGTATAAACCTCATGAATCTCGCCGAACTCTATGTTGAGATTTTTGGGTAGATTCTCATCAAGAAGAAATTTCATGCACATTCCTGCTGGTTACGAGCTTCTCCGCAAGATGAAGGACGTCCAGCGCCTGTTCTTTCTCAACGGTTGGAAAGTTTTCGAGAAATTCTTCAAGGGTCTCAGTTTCCAACCAATCGAAGAGTGATTGCACGGGAACGCGGGTTCCTCTAAACACAGGAGTTCCACCAAGGGTCTCCGGGTCAATTGTAATCGGGGATTGTTTCATTGTGCCTCCAAATTCAATCTACCAAAAACAGATTCGATGAGCAACCGGCGGCTTTTCGTTATCTCGCAACGGAAACAGCTCATCCTTTCTGCAAGCTCACAACATTCTCTATATGATACGTATGCGGAAACATATCAACCGGCTGTACTTCCTGAATAGCATACCCTGAACCTTCACACAATAACTTTAGGTCTCGCGCCTGCGTTGCGGGGTTGCAGCTAACGTAAACGATACGCTGCGGATTTAATTGCAGGACTGCTTCAATGACCTTGTCGTGCATGCCCGCACGCGGCGGATCGATGATGATCACGTTTGGTTTGGGGTGATTGGAAAGCCACGCCGTATCTTTCGTCAGCCGGTCTTTGAGGTCGCCGAGAATGAATGTGCAATTCGTAACATCGTTTACTGCGGCATTCTTCTTCGCATCTTCAACGGCGGACTCAACATTCTCGACGCACACAACTTCTTTTACATCATCTGCGATATGCAACGCAATCGAGCCGGTTCCTGAATATAGATCGAATACAACATCTTCGGCATTAAGACTCGCCATCTGTTTTGCTACGTCGTACAGACGCTCCGCCTGTTTGGTATTGGTTTGAAAAAACGAATTTGCCGAGATGCGGTACGTTCGTGTTCCAATCCTTTCGGTGATGTAGCCGGGACCGTGATAAACTTTTTCCGTTTCACCAATCGCAACCTGAGATTTTCGTTGTGTAATGTTATTGACGATGGTAGTGATAGATGGGATTTCCGCCAATAGTAACTCGCTGAGAGCCGACAGCAATTCCGGCTGATCATCACTCGTCACCAGGTTCACCATCAGTTCATCCGTATGCGCGCTTTGCCTGATCACGAGATTGCGAAGATAGCCCGTGTGAGTGAATGTTGAGTAGATGGAGAGATTTCTGTCGAGACTAAACTTTCTGACCAAATTCAAAATCCGGTTACTGATTACGGACTGGAGATGGCATTCGTCGATGTCGAGAACCTTGTCGAACCTCTGCGGAATATGCATGCCGAGGGCGAAACGATCCACCCGAATTCCGACCTCCGACTTCTGACTTCTGATTTCTGACGACTGGCCTCGTTCCTCTTCCCCGGTTTTCCATTGCGCCAGCTCTTCCTTCGTCAGCCACTTGTTGCCGAACGAGAACTCCATTTTGTTGCGATAGAAATAAATGTCTTCGCCGCCCAGCGTCGGCTTTACGGTGACACCTTTAAATCCGCCAATTCTCTCCAGCGCATCGACCACATGCTGCCGTTTAAAATCAAGCTGCGCCTGATATTGCACGTGCTGCCATTTGCAGCCGCCGCATGTGCCGAAGAATTTGCACCGCGGCTCAACGCGTAGCGGAGATTGTCTGAGCACTTCAACAACTTCGGCTTCAAGAAACTGTTTCTTTATTTTTGTTACACGCACACGGACTTCATCGCCGGGCACGCCGCCTTGCACAAACACCACCAGGCCATCGACTCGTGCAATGCCCTTGCCTTCAAACGCAAAAGATTCAAGCGTAAGAACAATCTCGTCAAGTTTTTTCATTGTGCCCGAATTATTCTTTTAAGCAAAAGCCCGACTTCATATACTCGTCGGGCTTTGCTGTATCCTGTTACGACTTGCATCTTCTTAGTCGCTGAAATCTTCCTTAATCTTTTCCAATTCTTTCGTGAGCTCGCCCCACTTAAAATAGATGTCGGCGAGTTCAGCCTCCAGCGCTTTATATTGGTTCGTCACCTGCTTCACCTTCTCGCCCTCTTTGTAGAAGTCGGCGTGACTCATTAACGATTCGTGTTCTGCTTTGTGCTTCTCTTTCGTTTCGATTTCCCGTTCGAGCTTGTAGATTTTTTGTTGAATGGGTTTCGTCAGATGAGAACGCTTCTGGCGTTGTTCAGCTTCAACCCGTTTGCGTTCTTTGTCGGAGAGTTTGGGTTCGTCCTTCTTCTTTTGTTGCTGCACTGCAAGAACGCCGGCCTGCGTTACGTTTTGCTCCTTCTGCTTCGCGTAAATATACTCACTCACATTGCCGAGATATGTTCTGATTCTGCCCTTGCTGAACTCAACAACTTTGTTCACGATTGGATCAAGGAAATCCCGGTCGTGGGAGACAATAACATAGCTTCCTTCGAAGTTCATCAACGCCTGTTGCATCACCGCCTTCGAACGCATATCGAGATGGTTGGTCGGCTCATCCATAATGATGAGGTTGCACGGTTGCAGCAGCATCTTCGCCAGCGCCAGTCTGCTTTTTTCACCGCCGGACAATACACCGACTTTCTTGAACACATCATCGCCGCTGAAAAGAAAACAGCCGAGCAGATTGCGAAGCGTCTTGCGGATTTCTCCGGTTGCAACTTCATCCACTGTCCCCAATACATCGTTTCTCGGATTCAGCTCGTCCGCCTGGTGCTGGGCAAAATAGGAGACGATCACGTTGTGCCCGACTTTTCGCTCTCCCGATTCGAACGGTTCAACGCCCGCGATAATTTTTGAGAGTGTTGATTTGCCCGCGCCGTTCACGCCAACGAATGCAATACGGTCGCCGCGATCAATATCAAAATCAATCCCATTGAAAATTTGTTTGTCGCCGTAACTTTTGTGAAGGCCGCGCAACTCCATCACCGAACGTCCGCTGGGCGGGGCCGGTGGAAAATTGAACCGGATGCCGCTTTCTTCATCTTCAATTTCCACCAACTCCAACTTCTCAAGTTGTTTAATGCGGCTCTGCACCTTTCGGGCTTTCGTTGCCTTGTACCGGAAACGCTCAACGAACTGCTCCGTTTGCTTGATTTGTTGCTGCTGATTTTTGTATGCAGAGAGAATGAGTTGCTTGCGTTCTTCTTTTTCCACCACATAATAACTGTAGTTGCCGCTATATTCGGTAAGTTTGCTAAGACTCAACTCGTAGGTCTTCGTGGTCATCGTGTCAAGGAAGCGGCGGTCGTGCGAGACAACGATAACTGCGCCTTCATACGATTGCAGATATTCTTCGAGCCACTGTAATGAATCCAGGTCCAAATGGTTGGTCGGCTCATCGAGAAGCAACAGCGAAGGTTGGATGAGCAACAGCTTTGCGAGCGCGATACGCATTTGCCAGCCGCCGCTGAACTCGGATGTTTGCCGATCTGTGTCATCAGCAGAAAAGCCGAGACCGAGCAGCACTTTCTCGATCTTCGCCTTCATGCGGAACGCGTCGCTGTCCTCGAGCTTGTGTTGAAGTTCGCCATAGAGTTCAAGAAGCTCGCCGAACTCTTCGTCCTCGTGCGAGACGACACCCATTCGCTCATGAACTTCTTCGAGCCGCGCTTGTGCTTCAAGCACATCGCCGAATGCAGTCTCTACTTCTTTGTAGAGTGTGCGGCCTTCGACATGCATTCCTTCCTGAGGAAGATACCCGACGGTAACGTATTTCGCTTTTGCTATCTCGCCCTTATTAGGAGAATTCTCTCCCATAAGAATGCGCAGCAGCGTGGTTTTGCCTGAGCCATTCGAACCGACGAGCCCGATACGGTCATGCGGACCAATGCGGAACGAGATCTCATCAAAGAGAGCACGGCCACCGAAGGAAAGTGATACGTTGACTGCTGAAATCATCGTACACTAATATACATATTTCCATTCAAGCGGAGAACTGCTGTGAAGGAAGGAATCGCTTTTCCACAGCACTCTTTGTAGCGAATCGACCCATTCAAAGCCAGAATAAAAAGCCGACTCTCTCGAATCGGCTTTTTATTGTCGGTCTTCAGCGGGCTATACGATTCTGTTACCGTGACAGCCACATTTGCGTTTCTGTTGTGGATACTACTAACGCTATCAAATGCTACTTGGCAAGCAACAGTTTGCTGACCTTGTATCAAGCGGGGTATACTTTGCACGGTTCACCGCAACAGATTTGGCGGGAAATGTAAAGCTAAACGGCTATACTCCAGCGGCAGATTTGAAGTCATAGAATTGCCGGACGGACGCGTTGTTTCATCTCCTACTGCGATGGCATAGGGCGGACCTGATGTTCCGGTTGCTGCGAATCGTGTAGTGGCAAGCGGCCCTTTGGAAGCTCCTCCCACAAGGTTGGGCATTATTATTCCGCTTTCAGATTCAGTCACACTCCAAGAACCATTATAGACGGCTTTGTATGTCGTTGATCCGTTATCCCACGCCCACACAATATTACCTGACGACAAATTGCTTATCGTCGGACGGTAGTAATTGATGGATTGTGTGCTGCTATGAAACTCGTGCGCATTATTCCACGCTGACCCGGTCCAGTGTTGATACATCACCCGGTGCTGTTGTATTACGGAGTTGCTCTTCTGCCAGGAATCTCCCCGATTTGTGCCTTGTTCTTCACCGCCGTATGCTTCCCACACAACAAAAGCCTCGGATGGATCGACACGGGTATCGGAACTCACCTGTGATGAAAAAGAAGTCGGGCTTACGCTCGCAGGCACTGTTCCATCGAGATAGCCATAATAGTCGAGGATCTTGATGTTCGATCCATCGTCGTATGTCAGATAGAAATTCAAATCGCTCGAACCAGAGACGCTTGGGTTCCTGTAATTTCCCGAGAACAAAAGTTGTTCGCCGCTCCAAGACCAGTATGTGCTATACCACTGTGCATAATTAAGGTAGATGCCACTTGGCCCATTCCAGAATGCATACAGAAAAGGAGTCCCGTAATCATCCAGGCGGGTAATAACAGGCCTCGTGTCAGCGCTCGTTGAGACCGACGTGGAGTTGATCTGGGTGGATGATGAAACGCCTGTATTCGGGAAGGGTGGAATAGTAAACATGATTTGGTGATTGCCGCCGGATTCTTTGCGGTACACAGCGTACATGTATGTATCGCACGGGCTAAACAATGGACTTGCTATCACGCAATCAGTCCACATAGCAATGGAAGGCGCGCTCGCGGTGCCTGAACTATTTGTGAAACGAGTGTCATACCACCAATACCCACCATCGTCGTATGAATTAATCCACCACAACTCTCCGCCGCTGGCATATGCAAGAACATACTGATTATCACTCTGCCCGTATGGTAAGCCGGCTGCAACGCGCTGGCTGTTGCTGGCGGTCGCATTTGAAAGCGATGAAATGAGATGACCTTTGTATTTTGCTGTGGCGGTTGCCCCTGAGGCAGTGAACACAACTGCGGTTTGGGGTGAACTCGCACTTTGCAATGTTGCGTTGCTACCGGTCCAGCTATCAAAGTACCCGGTGTACCCGTTGATCGTGTTCGAGTTTGGCGCACCGACGGAGTAGTAGGGATTGCCAGGAATGTCGTACCGTTGGTCTAAGAACACGCCGCCTGCTGTCTGATTGTACGCGCCAGTTGGACAGAACGGTGCGGTGTACGAGAGGAATTGGTTCGGCTGATTGCCGCTGGCATCGGCAAGATACCAAGGGTCGCGGAATTGAACGTTTCCTCCAGATCCGCTGGCATCAATAAGTTGTGTGGTAACCGTAACCGGATTAAGACCTACGAAGTTCGCATCGCGGGTTCGCCCGATTTGTGTTGTCCGGTCTACAGTGAAGTCTTTCGAAAGCGTGTATTCAGCTGTGACACTGTTCCAATCCTTGTGTTTGTTGTCTCCCGAGAGACGCTCATGGTTGGTTTTTCCTGGATACATGTTGCCGTCAAGCAACGAAACGTTGCCAGGAGAAGTAATTACTTGATTATTGATTGTGAGCGTACTGCCTGAATGCGTTGAGCCATTCACCTTGTTTGAAACTGCAACAGAGACCTGAATCAGGTCACTGATTAGGTTGGTCAGCGCATAATTCATTCTTGCAATTTGTTGGAGGCTGAACTCGTTGCGACATTGCGCAGCGTAAGACATAAGATTTCTCATGTCCGGCGTATAGTTCGAATTGCCGCACGGATCAACGGGCACCGGGTTGCCGGGTAGGTACTGGCAACTCCCGCCCGTCCTATAAAGAAGGTTCGGATCAGCTGGAGTGTCGCCAAGAAGATCACCTGTAAAATCCCAATTCTTCGGACATCCCGGCAAATCCGTACGATTGATCTTTTCCGCGCCGAAAGCCGTTTCATGTGTGTGATACAAATCGAAATCATGTCCGACTTCATGCGGAAGTGTCGTTCCATTTACCGCTGCGCTGTTCTTTATCGCAAGTGCACGTCCCGGAATGTCTTCAGCGACACCATTGTACTGTCCGCCGCTATTGTCAATGATGCTAATGACGTAATACACGTTCAGCGCGCCATTCACTCGGTTCACTTGAAATAGTTGCGTGTAGTTCCCATCCAGGTTGAGGTTGGCATAGGTGTCATTGTTAATGTAATCCGTGCTCGCTACGGAAAATGCCACAGGGACCGATGAGTAGGCAGTGTTCAATTGACTTACTGACGTAGTGATATCGTTTGATGATATACCACCGGTGCCATTAGAATAGCGGACCACATGAACCGCAAGATTCACGTGCTTTAGCGCTTCTATTGATGAATATCCTGTGAGCTGGCTTGGATCTCCATACGGCGCGGCTTCTTTTAGCGTTCTTCCTTTGGGAACGATTGTTGCACATTCGATCTGTGCATTTGCTCCAGTGCTGGCAATTATGGTGAGACAGCAAAGAAGGAATGTCGCAACAATTCCTTTGGCAATCAGATGCTGTCGATATTTGTTTTCTGGTTTCATGACGAATTCTCCTTCATGTTTGGTTTGTTATTCTGTAACTGGATTTCAGCTGAGTTTTTTCTTAACATAAAACAGCAAGCAAAACGGGTACGGCGGCGGGACAAACGTTTTGTCGCTGACACAATAAGCACCGCTTCTGTTTGCATTTACCCGGCCGCCGTGGTACCAACACGACGGCCGGTGTTATTCAAGCCGGTTCATTTCGTTCATCTCCTTCCTCTAATGATCAAACCGTTGCGAAAGATACTGTTGTACCGTGTCCCCACAGCTACAACCATTGAGGAGAACGTAGCATGACTATAGAGCCTATCGTTCTCACTCAATAATTCATCGTACCTGTACCATGTCAAGCCGTTCCAGTGCCAGATCATCGCATTATCACCGGTAAGACAGACATCGTTGCGTGCTGTTCCTCTAACCCGATATGCGAAGTTTACCAACTCGAAGATATGGGAACTGCCATCCGGCTTATAGATGTATTCATTGCGTACGATATTGATATCATACAGCGAGTTGCGGTAGAACCGACCTCCCACTAGCACGAACTCACCTCTGCCGGGCGACCATAGACTGCTGAGGTAACTCGCGTAGATATACGGCGGACGAGGAGGAGCCAGCCGATCCCACACTGTTTGCCAAGCACCATTCACCAGTCTAAGAACAACACTGCCGCCATTTGAGTCATTGAACCCGCATGCCCACACTTCTCTCCCGTCGGGCGTTCCCCAGATGTCGGTGAGGTTCACCGTTGTCCCGCTCGCCATACGCTGCCAACTGGTGCCGTTGTGGTGAACGATTGTACCTCCACGCCCAATAGCGTAAAGGTTTGTCGAACTCGTCCCCCATATTTTTGTGATAGCACCCTGAATGAGGGGATTCACCGAGCAATCACCACGGAAGGACTGTCCATCCGAATGAATCATATCTCCACCTCCACTGAACCAAATGTCGTTAGGGCTAAAGGCAAACACAGTCCGCAATGGGAAGAAGCCGGTTGAATTTGGGCACAGGGGCACGGAAACACGTTGGATTCTCCATTGGAGTCCGTTCCACGTTGCGAGGTTGTAGAGGATCGGATCAACTTGTCCCGCCGAATCTCTCAAATACATCTCTCCCACCGCATACGCGAGCGTATCGTTTATTATCGCTACATCGTACAACACGCTGCTGACTGCTCCAAGCGTATCAATCCGCCACGTAAAGTTATGGCTCGTCGTGTCCATTGTAGTGAGTTGCACGCTCTCACTCGTTTCAACTACGCTTGAATCGTTTGCCAACTTTTGCAGTTGGTAGGTGTAGGCACGGCGTGGAAGAAGTCCTTCGTCAAACAGTAAAGAGTCAGAGGTTAAAAGTCGGAAGACTGAAACGCGTTGTCCGTCGCGGAGAAGTCTTACTGTTGCGGGTATTTCGGTCGTTGTTGCCTTCAGCCACGCTTCGGTACACGAGGCGTCTTCGAAGGTGAGTTGTATTGTCGAAGGTTGCGAAGGGCCGGGCGGAGTTTCCTTGCATGCGAAGCCGGCAATAATGCATAGAAGAACCAGCTTGTGAGTTTTCATCTCAATCCGAAAAATAATACATGCCTTGCACGGAAATATTCCGCACAGGATATTCTACTCCACAACATGGATGCTTGGGATAAACGAACGAAGGAAAAGAACAGGAGTCGGGCGGTTGCCATAAATCCTCCTGTATGTTGTTACAATCTAATCAAAAAAACCTAAAGGCAAGGGAGAGTAGCAAACCAATATGGTTACAAGTCTGGTATAGTCTGCTTTTTCCACTCATATTTAAGATACGGATGACTGCGTTGGCTTAGTGCGATTGGTTCTTGTAGCACAAGGCCTTGGAAGGGATGAAAAAGCATATTCGAGGCGGTTGTAGAGAGAAAGTCTGAGACGAAATGCCAACGAGAAAATAGACCTCTTTGCGCTCCATAACAAATAGGCGAGCCATAATCGACTCGCCCATTTCATTCAAACCATTACTTAGCGAGCAACAGTTTACTCACCTTATTCAACCTGACAACGCCATTCGCATCTGTTGCTGTAAAGCGGGCAAAGTATACTCCGCTTGCAACTGCGGATGCATTCCATATTGCGGAATGATAACCCGCCGCATAGTTTCCTGCTACGAGTTCAGCAACTTTCTTCCCCAAGACATCAAACACATTCAGCGAGACATATCCATCATTTGGCAAATCAAATTGAATTTGGGTTGATGGATTGAACGGATTGGGATAACCTGGGTGGACGGCATATTCCGACGGAACATCTTTCTTGATTGTACCTCCATCCCCGCGCCATGCAGCAAAGTCATCACTCCCAAAATCAATTGATACATTGTGGGATGTGTCAGACGCATTGCTATTCGCATCGACCGCTATCAATCTGTATGTGGCCGTACATTGATTACCTGTTGCAGCTGTCCCGATGGAATAATCTATGTATTCCAGAGTAGACGCACTGATACTCGAGGTTACAAGATACCAAGTGCCATTGCCACAAATGCCAGTTATTTTTCGCCAAAGTTCATAGTTGTTGAGGTCGCGTTCTGTATTTGATGCCCATGTAATTTTCGGATAGCGGTACCCGTATTGATTTGCGGCCGTTGCCGTGCCCTGAACATTCGTCGGCGGCGCGGGTGATGGATCGCCAGTGTGTTTGTTAACATAGACGCCATTTCCTTGGTCATACATCAAACTCAAACCGCCGGTGTTTTGAACATCAGCAAGCTGTATTTTTCGTGGGAAAGGAGTATAGGGCCCACCCGCATAAAATGCTTGATCAGCCGTCGAATCGAAGTAATTTCCACTCTTTTGGTTTATGAAAATTCGTGTTGCACACTCGTAACCAACAAAAACCAGATCATTCCACCCATCGTTTTTGCCCGCGTCGGCAGGTGCGCCCATATCACCTATTAAAACTTTCGACGTGCCGCCAATTTGATAATTGCTTGGAGTCCACGTGGCTGAAGAGCTAATTGTACCACTTCCATTATTCAAATAGAGCTTCGCCGTGTTTTGATCATCATAACCAACAGCCACGATGTCGTTCCAACCGTCATTATTAACGTCACCTACGGCGATTCCTGTAATCCAATGGTTGCTTCCCGACCCGAATGTAATCGTCGAGGCGGAAGCGAATCCATTACTGTTGGTGTTTAAACGTATTGAAATAGTATTGTCAATGTATGAAACAAGGTCTGCTTTGTTCGAACCCGAATAGAAAATATCTTGGTCCAATTGCGCAAGAATAACTTGAGTCGCTGCTGTGGATGACAAGGTTGTGGGGCTGCTATTAAGAGTCCCGTCGTTATTACTATTATAGATTCTAATCTCGTTACTACCATTAGTGACGGCAAGGTCAAAATAATTGTCGCTGCTATTGAAAGGACCCCATGATCCGTTTGTTGCAGATCCAGACAATGATTGATTCGCGCTTGTTGCCATGCCATCGCCCGTGTTTAAATAAATATACGTTCCCGATGCCCGCAAAACCGCCAGATCCTTTCGCGTAACGCTAGTCCTCATTTTCCCAAAAACGAAGCCCCATATGTGACCCGTATCGGTGCATCCCGGATTATTATTGAAAAAATCACCATCCTGATAAGGGAAACTTCCAGTGCCATCATTGTAATCTTGAAATCCCGCATAATCTACATGTCCTATTCCATCAATGTTACTGTAGCCGAGTGCCACATCTAGATAGGTATCAGTTTCTATATCTGCTAGGTCGAATGCTACAGATCTTGAATAGTTCTGATCACAAGGTGTAATTCCGCTGTGTGTTGGAGTATTAAGGGTCTGTCGCGACGTTGCAATGTACGTTGCCGCATCATCCTCGGAGTCCTGAGCATATAGAGAATTCGCAGAAATTAGAGATGCGATTGCGAGAAACATAAGAAGGGTTTTCATATAAACTTCTCCAATATTGATTCGTGTGGATTGATTTTGAGGAGCTTCGTTACGTTATTGTGTTTAGCAACATAAAAAAGCGAATGAGCCGCGAAACGCTCTACGCCTTCCATCTCGTACAGGGATGACTAAATGTTGCTTATTCGCCTATAGTAAGGCGAAGATCGACAGCCGCTTGATGCTACAACATTGAGCGGCTGTTTTTATTACCGGATAAGGATCATTTTTCGTACTGCTGAATAGTGTATACCTTTCGCGTCAGTCGCGATGATGCGATAAAAGTACACCCCACTGCTGACATCACCCCCTTCATTGTTCTTAGTATTCCATTCAATTGTGTGCATACCTGCTTCTAGCTGTCCTACGTTTGTTTTTACCTCCTTTCCAAGGACGTCATAAATACTAAATTGAATCATAGATGATTGAGGAATTGAAAATGTAATTTTTGTTGCAGGGTTGAAGGGGTTTGGATAGTTCTGGCCCAGAGAAAACACTGCGGGAACCTCAATACTTACTTCAACCTCATTGGGCTGAACAGTCTCAAAAACTTTGAGAAAGTGTGGCGGGTGAATTGATATTTGTGCAAAAATCAGATCCGTATAATTATCATTATCAACGTTTGCAAAATGAAACTGTTGGATGGAGGCTGAATCACGGAACCATACTCCTTCCCTTATTCCATTATTTCGATACACATTCAGCCATGATCGGGTTGTGTCAGCGTTTGGCTGGTATGTATTCGCGCCGGCTACAACTCCAATTGACGATAAGGTGCCGGCATTCACCCACAACGGAGCATTTCGCAAAGATGAATCTGCCCACATCACAGTCCACGTAGTATCATGTAAATATTTGAGTGCGAACATCGAACCGTGACCTATCGGTCCCGGTGCCCCACTAATAAATTCCTTCATTGTATCCGCATCCAAATTAGCAAACATGACAGCGCCCGTTCCCGATTCAAGTCCCGTATAAATTGAACGTGTTTTCCAAAGCGACGGTCCGGGGATGCCGCTATACCAGAGGTAACTTACGGGAACAGGTTCATGAAATCCAAACGATCCACCTGCCGGTACGATCTCGTCCCATCCCTGGCCATCCAGCTGGCCTATTGCCATATCGAAAGCATAACCCTGAAACCTCACAAGCTGTTGATTAAATGCCATCAACCAACCATCCGTTCCGAAACTCTTACCGGCAAACTCGGCAACATAAATTAACGTAGGATCTTGAATTGCATTACCATCGCTTGTTAGTACTGTTAGTTCCTCCACTCCGTCATGATCAATGTCTGTTTCTTCTACCCCAAATATTGGGCGTTGGAATCCAATGTTGGTATTGTAGAAGCGATACTTTCGCGGTCCAAAACATTCTAATAATGCAACCGTAGGCAGGATGTTTATGCCACGGGGAAAATAGGCCGTCACAATTTCCTTATGCCCGTCTTTGTCAAGATCCGAGATTCCGAAAACTCCACCCCATCTGGTGACTGTTGTATCCCAATCAACTACAAACGAATCGTTCCCAACGCATTCGTAGACCACGAGTTTTATGATACTATCAAATGTGGCCGGATAGAACATATACACAAGCTCCGTCTTGCCGTCGTCATCAATATCCCCTACAAGTACTTCGCTTCCAGGCCCAGAGTTTGGTCCGCTTTGCCACACCTCGTGAAAATTCAGCGGGGGAAACCCAGTAATTGTCTGAGGTAGTGAGGCAAAACTCCTTTTCGAGTTCAATATTTCCTCATGAGAGATTCGCTCAGAGCTCCCGACGGCATACGTCACTACCAAGTCACTCCAACTGTTCTTGTCGAAAATCGTTTCTGTCCACATCCTGCTCTTCTGCCACTGCATCTTTGCAATCTCTCCGCGAACATTGCGCTCATACACAGGCTGTCTGCCAAATGTCCCATCACCCAGATTCATCCACACCTGCACTTTGCCATCAGCAAAGTATGCAAGGTCCAACAATGGATCAGGATCAAATAGACCGAGTGCAACGTTAGAAGGAAGAGGATAAACAGGATAGCCATCGACAATGGACACGCCAAACGCATGGAGCGTCTTCAGTTCTTGTGCCTTTCCTCCATTGAGAATCAGCGTGAGCATCATAACGGCTCCGATGCAGCTCGAACGGAGAGTCATAGTTCACCTTTGAAATGGTTATAGGAACTGGGGATGGATCTGGCGGAATGCAGGAGATTTGACTTGGTCGTCACGGCTACATGTAATAACTGAGCGCCGTGACGAAATAGAATAACCAGGCGATGGTGATCTGTCATCCAACGTTCTGTCACGGCGCAGAGATGTAACTTAGTTGCCGTGACAGCCGAGTCATAGGGGTAGTCGTGTATTGTAGGAAAGTGCCTTGCCATGTTGAACCTACGTTTGTCCCATTCACGTTGTATGTAGCGCCGGAGCCTGGTTCAATGTAAGTTGCTGTTGCAATGTTGACATTGAACTGCTTCGCGAAGTTGGCTCGATAGGTTGTTGTTGCCGTAACTGGGTCAATCTCTTTAGGATTCACAGAACCAAAGGATCCTTCGTCTTTACTCCAATTTTGATACACCCTATAATAATTCGGCTCATTCGGCGCCTGATAGTTTTGCGTGAAATGCCGGGGCAGGATGCTGAACCCATCCTGTCCCGGTTTTTTAAGATCATTTTATGTGGGAGTTTCTCCCTTCTTCTTTTCTATTTTCCATGATAAATGAATGTTTGATTCCCATCTGTTCCTAAAACAAACACCTGTTCCTCAGTGGACCAGACTGCACCGCAATACACACCCTCGCGTGAGAACTGCTGATACTTATACCAATCAACACCATTGTAGTGATAAATTGACGCTGATTCGCCCACTGCAAACATGTGTTCTACACGAGTACCCCCCAGCCCATAAATTGGGTTTGGAAATGAATCTAGGACCTTTGACCACGCTGACCCATTTTTTTTGAATACTCCTGCATCTCCTGCACTATAGAGTGTTCCCCCGATGTTTCTCAAATCGACATTCCCAAATGTTGTCACGTACCCCGGATGGACGGAAAATGAATCCACAACGCTCCAGAGAAGCTGAGTCCAACGCAGAAGGAAGTACCTTGATGGCGATTGGATCAACGGACTTGGTGTATACGCGATTGCATAATTGTCGCTCTGGTCAAAATCAAATTCTGAGAACCAGAGCAGTGTGTCGGCCTGATAGAATTGCCAGGAACTTTCTGCATAGCGGTACAGTGTGCCGTAGGTACCACCTGCCCACAGAGTAGACAGACCCGTAGAACCTATTCCAATCAGTTGCCGTCCTCGTCTTGGCAGTTGAACTTCACTCCATCGTGAGCCGTCAAAGTGGATGATCAGGCTTGAATCGAGAAAATTTGGCGGTGGGTTTGGGTTGGTCTCAAAGCGCTGACCAACAACATAAATATCGTTTGAACCGAATCCGTAAATCGCCGAGAGACTAACTGGTCCGGAAATGCTTCCCCCCTCAGCAGCATGGAATCTTGTGGTGGACCACCTGACTCCGTCGTAACGGAACATTGTTCCAGGACCGGGTTGATCGTTGTGACCAACCACGTATACATTGTTTGGCGCGCTCGCCCAAATGTCTCTCATTGTTGTCTGAAAACTTCCGGGGTATGCAAGAGTATCGATGGTCCAAACATAATCCCTCTTGCCGGGCTTTGTACCATTGGAGGGCGGCTCGGGGGGAGTCTCCTTGCACGCGAATCCAACAATGATACACAGAAAAAACAGAACGTATGTTTTCATTTGTTCACTCCAAAAAAATAATGAACACGCCGCACGGATAAATTCCGCGAGGGATATTCTACTCCACAACATGGATGCTTGGGATAAACGAAGGAAGGGAAAGAACAGGAGTCGGGCGGTTGCCATAAGTCCTCCTCTATGCTGCTTACAATCTAATCGAAAAAAAAACCGAAAGGCAAGGAAAATTTGCGGGAAGAATTTAGGGCGGGGACGTACTTATTGTACCGGTTCTCATCCAGGCACGCATAGTATCATCTTCAACACGACTGATACATTTCATGATGTGGAGAAGATAAATCCGGTCATCCGTCACAGCGGAACCGCCTCCCGCAAAACGTAATCCCGAATAAGCGGGTCAAGTCCTTTGTCAGTCACGACATCTACTTCCCGGCCCAGTAGTTCTTCTAAATCAATCGCAAGTCCTCCGGGAAACCACGAGGAAGTTTTGTCACCGGCCGCTACTAGAAAATCCACGTCGCTGTCCGGCTTTGCTTCACCGCGGGCAAACGAGCCGAACACGCGTACATTATACGCGCCGTGTTTCGCCGCAATCTGCTTGATTTCTTCACGCTTTTCATCCAGCAACTTTTCCATCGTATTCTTTCCCTCAACTCTAGAAATAAAAACCTCTTCACACCCGCAATGTACTTTTCTACCGCAAATAATATTTCAGCGGATTGGGATCCACACGGCATTCCTCTGCAATGCGCAGCCTTTCAATTTTTCCTTCGTCCCGCAGTTTGTACAACCGGGGAACCATCATGTCGCGCAGCTCAATCGGTGTCATCGGATTTATAAAAATACCGGTTCCGCCTTCGAAGCCCGCCGGTACGGTCACGCGCCACTTGATGAGCACATGCCACGGCATCTTGTAGACCGCATCGATGGGTGTGTAGTACCATTCTTCATTACATGAAATCTTACTTCCCATGGCGGCGTGAATTGCCTGCACCAGGTTGCTCACTCCGCGAATCTCTTCCTCGGTATGTTCATACGGCCTGCCGGATTGTGAACGCGAGTATATTTCAATGGTGGGAAATCTGTGGCCGATGCCGGCGTACGCAATCGCAAAATCGTTCTCCGCAAACACAAGGTTGTGGTGCGCTGCAAAGTTGGCGCCGAATTGATTATAGACGTTGGGGTCATCGCGGATCATCTTCGTCTGGTTCTCGATTGACGAGCCCCATTCGTCGAGCGCAACAAGTTGTTTGTGCAGATGATCGAACGAAGCTCCCGCCGCCCGCAACCAATTTTGAAACACGCTGATGTACCGGACATACTTGTTTGCCGATGTCACATCACGCATTGCATCGATGGTGAACTTGAAGTATTGATAATGTTCTTCCAGCGTCATCTCACCCGACGAATACAAATCCGTTGTGAATTCTGCATTGGGCTTGTAGTGACGCCGGACGATAATCATTTCATGTGAACCGCCGAAGAATGCATCCGCCACCACAAGGCGATCAGCCATTGTCATCTTCTCCATCTGCTCGTCGGTCTTCCCCTCGCGCTGCAATTTGTAATGGATGATGTCGGTGATATGTTTTAGTCCGCGGGGGTTGGCAATATACTCTTCCTTCCAATGGCTCTGTGCATGCGTAAGCTTGTACGCATAGTTCTTGCGCCAGTAGTCCAGCGTGACAATCTCAAACATGTTTCCAATGCGCCGGAATTCTGCAGGCTGTTCGAGATATTTATCGGGCGAGAGCGTTGCTATGTATTCCCACCCTCCGTCGCCGTGGCGAATAAGCCTGGCCTTCTCCGGTGCGGTTTCAGGATACCGCGACTCGCAAAAGCTGCAGTAATCTTCGGGCACGTGCTGGACAATTTTTTGTGCATCCGCGCCCGGGTCGTTCGTGATCGGCTTGGCGCGCCTACCGGAGACTGCCCACACTTCCGTGCCCGTGAACGGGTTCACTTGCTTCACCGTCCCATCGGGCATTATGGTATAATACATCGTTAAGTGCATTCAGTTCCTTTCATTCACAATTGGCAATTGAACATTGACAATTGACAATTTCAGTTTATTGAATTCATAGAGTTAAACTCAAAAATCTATAAACTCATATTTAAAAGCGGCGAGACCCTTCGCTCCGCTCAGGGTTGAAGAGCCGCTGCTAACAACGCATCAACTTTCGCGATGCTTTCGGCTTCGGCGTAGAAACGGATCAACGGTTCCGTCCCTGAGGCACGGACAAGAATCCATCCACCCCCTTCGAGAAAGAACTTGTGACCATCAAGGTCCTTGCGCTCAACGACTTTGTATCCGGCGATTTCCTTGACATCTTTTTTATACTTCTTCATGATGGCGATTTTTTCTTTCTCCGTCATGTGTTTGTCAATCCGCTTAAACTCGTGCTGACCGAATTCATCCATCAATTCCTGCACAAGGGCTTTCAGCAGTATTTGCCGTGTCGCCATCATCTCGCACAGCAGCAGGCCGAGAAATATTCCATCTCTTTCCGGGAGGTGAAGTTTTGTCCCGAGCCCGCCGCTTTCTTCCCCTCCAATAATTACATCGCGTTCTGTCATGAGCCGGGAAACATATTTGAAGCCGATAGGTGTCTCATGCATTTTCAATCCGTACGTTGCGCACTGTTTGTCGACCATCTGCGTAACCGAAAATGTCTTCACGACTTCACCGGTCAAACCTTTTTGCTCGACAAGATATTTCAGCAGAAGAGAAAACACGCGCTGCGAATCCACAAAATTTCCATCCTCATCAACGGCGCCTATTCTATCCGCATCGCCGTCTGTTGCAATTCCGATATGAAAATTCTCCGCCCTCACGCGCCGCATCAACTCCGGAAGATTCTGTGCAATTGGTTCCGGGTTCGTTCCGCCGAAGGATGGATTGTAGGTATCATGCAGCCGTACGACATTTGGAAGTGCATCGTTGATGACGCCTTGTCCCGCGCCGTACATAACATCGTACAAAATTCTGATGCCGGAGTTTTTAATGAGATTGAAGTCCAGCTTCGTCGTCAAGTCATCGAGATAACGCTGCTTCATGCTGATGTAGGAAATTGTCCCCTTCTCCAGAAGCTGTTGAAACGTACGCTTTTGTGGCGCGAGTTTTTTCAGCTTTTGAATCTTTGCAAGTTCTTTCTCGACTTTCGCTATCGTCTCCGGGAACGCGGGGCCGCCAAACTCTCCTTTGATTTTGAACCCGTTCCACTTATACGGATTATGAGAGGCGGTGATGACAATACCGGCGGCAGCGTTCTCCAATTTCGTCAGAAGTGAAATCGCCGGCGTTGTGACAATGCCGTCCGAAAGTTTCACCTTGATTCCCGTGTTCGCGACTGTCGCAGCGACAACCTCTGCGAATTCCTTCGACATGAACCGGGCATCATAGCCGATTACGATCCCGTTGGGAATCTTCTTGTGCTTCTTATAATGCTTTGCCGTGGCGAGTGCGACCTTTTCCAGATTCGCAAACGTGTAATCATCCGCGATGACTGCACGCCAGCCATCGGTTCCGAATTTTATGGGTTGAGACATGAGTGAGTTCCCTGATTGTAAAACAATGTTGATGGAGTTTCTACTCCATCCAATTCTCTACTTCAAGGTTCTTAATGCGATTGAAGTGTTTAGTGTTATTGGTAACCACAACACGGTTGTTGGCAAGAGCAATTCCGGCTATCAACACATCGGTGTGACCAATTACTTTCCCTTTTCGCAAGTCGGCATAGGTCTGCGCCGAAATCCTCGCGCTGACTAATGTCAGCGGAAGGATTTCACTCTTCGATGTGAAGTCCAAAAATGTCGCGAGTTGTTTCTTTGCATCTTTGTACAAGAACCCGTGCATAGCTTCATAGTATGTGATAATGCTGATGCTTACAAAACCATATTCTCGAAGATATGCTTCCACCTTCTTCGAGACCTTCGGGTGACCCTTCAGGAACCATGATACTGTGTCGGTATCAAGCATTGCCGGTCTCATACCTTCACATTTCTATTGAACAACTTCTTTCTCACTCTACGAGTTTCTCTTATGTAGCCCTTAAAATCTTTGTTGCTCATGTCGCCGATACTTCCCGCATATGACATGATTTCGCGGACTTTCGCTTCGTCGGCCTTCTTGGGTTTCCTCGAGAGCGAAGAAACGTACACGTACACTTCTTCAAGCCGATGAATCGGTACGTTCTTCAATTCATTTACGATAGTGTTGAGAGTCATTGTTGCATCCTTCTTGTTAAGTTCTTTTGTTCCAGCGATAAAATATCTATCGCAAGCAAAGAATTCACCGTCATCAGAATTATTTGATAAACACCGCCGACTCCGGATAGATCGTCTGATCGACAAGTTCCTCTTCAGTGCTGACAAGAATAAATTCAAGAAAAATGTTTGAATCGAGGAGAGCTTTCACGGCTCTCCTACGCGCCACTGCATAAGCTTGTGTTGCAGTTCAACTGAAGTGTACTGCGCCTTGAGGCTTTTAAGCGCACCCGCCCATTTAAATTGAGGGGTTGACCGTTGTTGTTTTCCTCTTTTCAAAAGATATTGTATGTAATCTTGAGCTTCCTGCTGGAGATCCGGCGGTAATTGTTTCACCATTTCTTCCAAGCTCATATTTTCCTCCTTCGAAATTTGAAAGTCCGGCCCCTTTTACTTTCTATTGAACGCGGCCAACGCCGGATAAATCGCCTGATCTCCCAGCTCTTCTTCAATCCTCAACAGTTGGTTATACTTTGCAATACGGTCCGTGCGGCTTGCAGAGCCGGTTTTTATTTGTCCCGCATTGGTTGCAACAGCAATATCCGCAATCGTCGAGTCTTCCGTTTCGCCGCTACGATGGCTGATAACGGCTGTGTATCCGGCGCGCTTCGCCATTTCAATTGCGTCGAGCGTTTCGGTCAGCGTTCCGATCTGATTCACTTTAACGAGAATGGAATTTGCAACGCCCTGATCAATTCCCTTGCTGAGGAATTCTGTGTTCGTGACAAACAAATCATCGCCGACGAGTTGGATTTTCTTGCCGAGTGAATCGGTCATGATTTTCCAACCATCCCAGTCATTCTCCGCCATGCCGTCTTCAATCGAGATGATGGGATATTGGTTCACCCAATTTTCGTAGAATTTCACCATCGCTTCGGGCGAGATTTTTTCTTTTGTGGATTTGTAAAAGAAGTACTTCCCATCGTCCCACATTTCACTTGATGCGGGGTCAAGTGCAAGGTAGATATCCTTGCCGGGCCGATAGCCCGCTTTGGTAATCGCTTCGAGAATCACTTCGATTGCTTCTTCGTTGCTCTTCAGGCTTGGCGCGAATCCGCCCTCATCACCAACTGCGGTGTTGTAACCTTTTTTCTGCAGCACACCTTTCAATGCATGGAAGACCTCTGTTCCCATTCTCAACGCCTCGCTGAACCGCTCCGCTTCCGTCGGGACGATCATGAATTCCTGCAAGTCCACGTTATTGTCGGCATGCTTGCCGCCATTCAGTATGTTCATCATCGGTACCGGCAACACTTTGGCGTTCGTGCCTCCGATATATTTATAGAGAGGGAGTTTTGCAGATTGTGCTGCCGCTTTCGCAACCGCAAGCGAAACGCCGAGAATTGCATTGGCGCCAAGTTTGGATTTATTCTTCGTTCCATCCAACTTAATCATCATCTCGTCAATGCCTGTCTGGTCAATCGCATCGTAACCCGTCAGCTCTTCGGCAATTGTGCTGTTCACATGCTCAACTGCATTCAACACTCCCTTGCCGAGGTAGCGGCTCTTATCTCCGTCGCGCAACTCTACTGCTTCATGCTCACCCGTGGACGCGCCGCTCGGTACCGCGGCACGACCAATAATTCCATTTTCAAGTTCTACATCGACTTCAATTGTAGGGTTGCCGCGTGAATCTAAAATCTCACGTGCGTGGATATCGCTGATTATAGTGCTCATCTGTATTCCTTTGTTTGCGAGGTTTAATTACACGGGATCGTGAAAAAAATGTGTATCAAGTACGCCAAAAGTCACTACAAAATCAACGTGAGCCAAGTTCACGAAACAGGCTGTTCGGCCAGTACATGAGAGGTAACGGAACGTAATTCATCAAGAAAGATTTCTGTACGCTTAAATGGATTCGGCTCTGCCGTTTTCCCAAATGAGTTTGTGAGGATAAGCGTCTTGCCGCTCTGCCGCAGCACCAGATTTTTATTTTCCTTGCGGGAGATATACGTCATCAGAAGTTGAAAGTTATTGGCTTCGTAGAATTCTTTTTCCGTCTCCGGCGGAAATTCAATCTGCACGCCTGAGGTAGAAATATTTACTTTACGGAATCCCAGTTTCGACGCCTTCAATCGCACCTGAACCAAATCCAAAAGATTTTCAACTTCCTGCGAATATTTTCCAAAACGATCTGTAAGCTCGGCGGCAACTTCATTCAACTGATCGATGGCACTTACAGCATACAGTCGCCGGTACATGACCAGCCGCTCGTTATCATTTTCTATATATGATGCCGGAATGTGAACGTCGAAGTCGGCTTCGATAACAGTTTGATTTTCCAACTCCCTTCTCGCTACTACCTTCTCAAACAAATCCCGGAACTCCTGTTCTTTCAACTCGGCAACAGCCTCCTCAAGAATGCGCGTGTACATTTCAAACCCCATTGTTTCAATAAATCCGCTTTGTTCGCCGCCCAGCAAATTCCCGGCGCCGCGAATTTCCAGGTCACGCATTGCAAGATTGAAACCCGAACCAAGTTCCGTAAATTCTTCAACTGCGTGCAGCCTGCGCACAGTTTCACGCGGCAAACCGGAAATCGGCGGCGTGAGAAGATACGCGTATGCCTGAACGTTGGAGCGGCCCACTCTTCCGCGCAGCTGATAAAGTTCCGCCATTCCGAATCTATCAGCACGGTTGATAACGATTGTGTTGACGCTCGGTATGTCCAGGCCCGACTCAATGATTTTTGTCGCTACAAGAACGTCGAACTTTCGCTCAAGGAATGCAACCATGACATCTTCAAGTTCGTGTGCATGCATTTGTCCGTGAGCCTGCCGGAAACGAATTTGCGGCATTGCAGCCTGCAACCGTCCAATCACTTCATCCATGTTGTGAACACGGTCGTGCACAAAGAATACCTGTCCGCCCCGTTGAATCTCCCGAAGGATTGCCTCACGCATCAGGTCTTCGTTGTACTGCGCAATCTCGGTAATGATGGGCATCCTGTTACGTGGCGGGGTTGCGATAATCGAAAGATCGCGGGCCCCCATGAGCGAGAAATGGAGTGTACGTGGGATCGGTGTCGCTGTCAACGTCAGCGTATCGACATTCGATTTGAATTGACGCAGCTTTTCCTTTGCCGCCACTCCGAACCGGTGTTCTTCATCTATAATGAGTAAGCCAAGATCCTTGAACGCCACATCTTTGGAGAGCAGCCGGTGCGTGCCGATGACGATATCCGTCGATCCGCTCTTTAACCGCTCAATGATTTCGGCCTGCTCCTTCTTTGATCGGAACCGGGAAATAACTTCGACTCGTGTTGAATATTTTGAAAGTCTGTCAAGAAATGTATTGAAATGCTGTTGAGCAAGAATCGTTGTCGGCACTAAGACGGCAACTTGCTTTCCGCTCATCACTGCTTTGAATGCTGCCCGTACGGCGACTTCTGTTTTGCCAAATCCCACATCGCCGCACACCAGCCGGTCCATCGGAAATTGCGCTTCCATATCCTGCTTAACGTCGTTCGTTGACTTCGCCTGATCGGGCGTATCCTCGTACATGAATCCTGCTTCGAGCTCACGCTGCCACAACGTGTCTTTGGGGAACGCAAAGCCTTGTGAATGTTTTCGCTTCGCATACAGTTTTATTAAATCGCGGGCAATATCTTTTACGCGCTTCTTCGTCCGCGCTTTCAGCCTGTCCCATTCGCCGGTGCCGAGCCGCGTTAGTTTGGGAATGTGACCTTCCTTGGATGCGTATTTCTGAACTTTGTTTAGATAGTTAAGATTGACGTAGAGAGTATCTTTCGCATCGTAGAGCAGCTTCACCACTTCCTGCTCAACATCGCGAACGCTTATTTTTTTTAACCCGTCAAACCGACCGACCCCATAGTCCGCATGAACCACAAAATCTCCCTTGCGTAAGGAGTGGAGTTCTCTTTCCGTTATTCCTTTGAACTTCGCCCGCCGCTGCCTGCCCCGGCGTTTAATGCGATTGAAGATTTGATGTTCGGTGAAAAGCGCAACTTTCGAACCGGGAAAGACAAATCCTTCATGAAATGCTTCGAGGGAGAATTCGATCCGGTTCACGTCGAGATAATGCCCGGTATCGTGATGTGACCGTTCTTCTTCTTCAGCTATCGGCTCGAGTTCCGCTAACAAATCTTTGAGACGGTCTCGTTCAGAGCTCGTGTCGGATGTGATGAATATTTTGAATTCCTGCTTCTGAAGATCAGCAAGATGGTTTCGAAGAATCTTCACGCTTCCATTGACGGATGGCTGAGACAGGGATTGAAAGTCTACCGTCAGAGCGTCGCCGCGACCAATCGTTGAAAAATAAATCTGCGGGAAGATCTGGATAAGCTCGGATAG
>JBBRUI010000027.1:0-23389 GCA_038247945.1 Bacteroidota bacterium
ATCTATCCGAAAATGTCATCGACATCTGCGAGCGAGAAATCGATAAGGATGACCAGAACGCCACAGCAACGTTCTATCTCGGAGGAATATATGGTTACCGCGGGCTTGCATATCATCGCAACGGGTCTATGATGAAGGCGGCCGGCGACGGGCGCAAAGGATATTTCTATCTGAAAGACGCCGCCAGGTTGAAACCCGATCTGTACGATGCGCAGATGGGGTTCGGCTTGTTCAGTTATCTTATCGGCAAGCTGCCGAAATCTTCGCGGTGGCTGTTGAATGTGCTCGGCTTTGAGGGCGACATTGAAGGCGGACTCGCCGCACTGAAGGTCGCAGCGCAGAAAGGAGCCTACACGCGCACAGAGGCGACATTCTATCTCTCGCAATTTCTGAACGTTGAGAACCGTCCAGACGAAGCACGGACATATCTCAAACAACTTATCGACAAGTATCCCGACAATGCACTGTTCCTCGTTACGTTTGCCCAATGGGAATTACGCCAGGACCGCGTCGATGCGGCAATCAGCGCGGCGCAGAAAGCAATCTCCATCAACACCCAAAAGAAAGTTCAGATCGGCGACGAGTTCGCGCATGGCGTGCTGGCAAATTGTTATTTTGTGAAGAACGATTTCAACAATACAACTCAACAGGCTGAACTCTACTTACAAAAGGTTGCGGACCAAGAGATCGTCTTCAACTCATTGTATTACCGGCTTGGAGTAAGCTATGAAATTCTCGGTAACCGCGAGAAAGCCGTGGCAGTGTATAAGAGAATCAAGAAAGTAAATCCCGACAATCAATGGAATTATCAATTCTATCGGCGGGGATTGGAGCGCATCCAACGCCCGCTTTCGGAAACAGATCAGACGTTAATCAAAGCGGACAATGCACTCTCGCTGAATATGCACGAGAAGGCGCTCCAGCTCTACAACGAGGTGCTGGCGAAGAAACCGGAAGCTGATCAGCAGGCGCTTGCATTGTACGGAACGGTACAAGTCTATTCGCGGAACGAACAATATAACGAAGCCATTGATGCAGCGAAGAAGCTTGTAGTTCTTCATCCCCCAAAAGAAACCTGGCTTGTGCCGCACGGATATTTCCAACTCGGGCTTGCATATGCAAAACTCGGACAGACGAGCGATGCACGCAGAGCGTTTGAAGCAGTTGGGAATTATTCGGAGTACGATTTTGAAACACGACTCGAGTCGAGGGTTGAACAGGAGATAAAAAAACTCAATGCGGTGAATTGAAGAAGCTTCATAGCCTTCCATCAGTTATTCTTTTTTTTCCACCTTCACTTCTTTGATGAGCGCAACAGAGACTGCTGTCAATAATTTGCTTGCCGTGTACGGCTTTGCCAGAAAATCCCGGATCGACAAGTCGTGATAGTCAATAGCCTTTTCTTCCGCCATCAAACCACTTGTTGCGATGATCTTCACTTCAGGATTGATCTTGCATAACGCCCGGATTGTTGCCCGTCCATCCATGAACGGCATCATCATGTCGGTGATAACAAGTTGGATCTCATTCATGCTTTGCGCGTACTGAACAACAGCCTCTGTGCCGTCTGCCGCCGTGAGTACGTTGTACCCATACGCCTCCAGCGTTACCTGGCAAATATCTCTGATGGACGCTTCATCATCAACCACCAAAATAAGCTCGCCATGTCCCGTTGGTAATTCACCTTGTTCGACTTCCGTTTGGCTCTCCTCGGCTGACGTTTCAGCGGGAAGGTAGACCCGGAATTTCGTCCCTCGTCCCATCTCGCTGTACACATTGATGAAACCACCGTGACTCTTTACGATGCTGTGAACAGTTGAAAGTCCCAAGCCTGTCCCTTTCCCGATTTCCTTCGTTGTAAAGAAGGGATCAAACACCTTGTCGAGCAATTCCGGCGGGATACCGGTACCGGTATCGGTGACTGTCAGAACAACATACGGACCCGCTTTTGCCTCTACACTCATCAGAGCATAGTGTTCATCCATCACTGTGTTCTCGGCAGAAATAGTAAGGAGACCGCCCCCGGGCATTGCATCGCGCGCATTGACACACAAATTGAGGAGTACCTGATGGAGCTGTGTTGCATCGGCGGAGACGGACCAAAGGCGGGAGGAGATTTCGGTTCTGAAATGGATTGATTTTGGAAATGTTTCCTGCACAATTTTTTGCATCTCGCGGATAATGTGTCCCGCCTGCAAAATCATGCGCTCACCTGAAATCCCGCGAGCAAACGCAAGCACTTGCTTGATCATGCCGGAACCGCGCTGGGCGCTTGCCTCAAGTGTGCGCAACATTTTCTGACCTTCTTTGTCCACGACCTTCGTCTTCAGCATCTCGATTCCCATCGTTATCGGGGCAAGAACATTGTTGAGATCGTGGGCAATCCCCGCCGCGAGCGTGCCGATGCCCTCCATGCGCTGAGCACGCAGAACCTGTGCTTCGAGTTTCTTTTTTTCCGTGACGTCACGACAGACAGCGAGGACTGTCGAGACCTTGCCCTTGTCGTCCCTGATTGCACTATATTGAGTTTCCATGTGCCTGACGATTCCATCTTTTGTCAGGGATCTGAATTCGGGACGTCCGTCGATTCCCGTTCGGACGGTCTCTAAGAAGGCGTTTCTCACCTTTTCTCTGTCATCCGGATGTATATCGCTAAGAGAGTCGGTACCAATAAGGCCCTGCGGATCCCCCAGAATGTTTTTGTAAGATGGGCTACAGTAGAGCCGTTTGCCGTTTACATCCAATACTGCAATTAAGTCGGCAACATTCTCTGCGATCAATCGAAATTGCTCAGTGCTTTCACGGAGATTAGCCTCGGCTTTTTTGCGTTCTGTAATATCCGTCCACAAGCCCACAATCTCCTCGGGTTTGCCGTCTTCTTTCCGGACAACTTGAAGGTTATCTTCAATCCAGATATAGCTCCCATTCTTGTGCCGGATCCTGTACTCTACAACGAGTGAGCCGGATTTGAGCACTTGGGAAAAAATATTTGCCGTCGTGTTACGATCGTCCGGATGGATTGCATTAATCCACCAACTAAAATTCATCACTTCCTCAACCGAGTATCCGAGCAAACGCGTAAGGTTTTCGCTTACCTTCACCGGAATGAGTGTATCGTTTTCGATTTTCAATGCATAAATAACAGCGGGTGTATTTTTCAAAAGATGAGTGAGTTGAGTATGGGTTTCCCGCAGCTCATCTTCCGCCTTTTTTCGTGCGGTTATATCGCGTATGGTGCTGACAAAGCCGGCGATCTTTCCACCGTCATCATGAATGACCACGGAAGACATTTCAACGGGGAAGCGTGTCCCGTCTTTTCGCTGTTGCGTTGCTTCACCCCGCCAACTTCCCGCCTCCAAGATATTATCCCGCATTTGGTCCGCATTTATGTCCGCCCATTCAGTAAAAATAGTTTGCCTTATGTCGCGCCCAAGTACTTCATCTGCCTTCCATCCGTACGCCGCCTCGGCAGCTGCGTTCCACGCAGTCAAATGGTAGTGTTCATCCGCAGCAATAATGGCATCGTTCACCTGCGCCAACAGGTTGGCCTGATAAGCAACCTGCGATTGTGCCTGCTTGCGTTCGGTAATATCAATCCAAACACCGATAATTTCCCGGGAACGACCAATGGAGTCGCGCAGCACACGCCGCGTATCCTCAATCCAGACATAGTGGCCATCCTTATGGCGAAGACGATACTCACACGCCATCGTTTCGCTCTTCAGTGTATCCTGCACATTGGCAACAGCACGCTCACGGTCATCCGGATGCAAATGTAACGACCACCATTCGAAGCTCCGCGACTCATCGACTGTAAAACCAAGCAGGCGCGTGATATTCTCGCTTGTTACGTACGGCAGTATGCGCCCTTCTTCAATCTTCAATCGGAAGAGAACCGCCGGACTGTGGTCAAGCAAATGTTTCAGGCTGGAGTGAGTCGAGCGAAGCCGTTCATCGGTTTTCTTGTGCTCTGTAATGTCCTTGCCGGTAGCGACGAAGTGAACGATGTTGCCATCGCGATCAACTATTGGTGAGATCGTTTGCTGCTCATAATAGAGATCCCCATTGCTTCTCCGGTTAATAAATTCTTCCCGAAAAACTTTCCCCGAAAGAATTGTCGACCACAGTTTCTCGTAAAAGGCAGTACTGTGCTTGCCTGATTTGAGAATTGCAGGGGTCTTGCCAATTGCAAATTCCTTTGTGTAGCCGGATGTTGCCTCGAACGCCGGATTCGCGTATTCGATTATACCATTTTTGTTTGTTATGACTATGTTATCAGCCGTTTGTTCTATCGCGCTTGAGAACTCCTTCAATTGTTCCGCTTGAGACTCCAGTTCAGCAGCCTTTTCCTCCAGCCTGGTTACCAGCGCATCGCGATAACTCCTAAGGACATTGATTTCTTTCGGAGGAGTAATCGATCGGGCGACCTTGTATTTCGGATCTTTGAATATTTCTTCGAGCATAGGAAGAAGCTCTTCCGAGGAGACAGGTTTTTTCAGCACTTTATCTCCACCCAAATCAAGGGCCAGCTTTTCATCATTTGGCGAGGAGTATGTAGTAGTAAGAAATATGAAAGGAAGAACAGCTCCTTTATCTGTCTTGCGCAACTCGTAGAAGAGCTCAAACCCATCCATATTCGGCATAAGAATGTCGGATAAGATAGCATCGACCTGCTTACCCTCGAGTACTTTCATCGCGTCTTCGCCGTCCGATGCTTCAAGAATATTATAGCCTTCCGCCTCAAGAATGACTTTCAACAATTTTCGGCTTGTTGCATTATCATCAACGAGAAGGATATGTTGGGCAGTCTTCTTCATCGCTCTTTTTCTTTTTGCTTGACAGACAGGGAGGAGGAAAGGGAGGCACGCTTCTTAAGAAGACAGGAATTGGTGCTGAAGATGCTCATGATGTACTCCCTCCTGCAAGCTGGACGCG
Organism: Bacteroidota bacterium; assembly: GCA_038247945.1. GTDB lineage: Bacteria > Bacteroidota > Ignavibacteria > UBA10030 > UBA6906 > CAADGV01. The sequence continues at coordinate 4,936 of JBBRUI010000027.1, forward strand.
CCATCCGAATCATGCAATGTGTGGTACCACCAATTCGCAACAAAGAACGTAGGAACTGAGATAAGATAGACTATGCGGGTGCCTAAAACAAACTATTCAGGCCAGATATCAGAATAAAGAAAAGGTGCGCATCACGGGCTTGTTTCGAGGAGAAAACAACAATTGAAGAAGAAGTACCGACGGCGGGACTCGAACCTGCGACCCCCAGATCCACAATCTGGTGCTCTAACCAACTGAGCTACGTCGGCATATAAAAAAAATGACTATCTGAAGCCTCTCGTAACCAATCCCGCCTTCGGCGGGATCCTGATTCCGACAAATGTACTTAGCTGAGAATCGCTAAGTACAGTCGGAATCGGACTGAGCTACGTCGGCATAATTAATTTTGACATGGGAAAGATATTGAAAGCGCGGGGAAGAAGCAAAGAAGTATTACTTGAATTCCAACTCTCCAAAGAATTCTGAGTAAGGTATGTTCAAATCAACAAAAAGAAACTGAGGATTAAGCTTCGGCTTTAGAAAATCATAAATCTTTTTGCTCCGCTCATCTGAGGTCAGATAGTACTCTATGCTTGTTTCAACATCCGCCTGAGAGAATAGTTTTGAATCATTCGGAATGATGTTTCTGTCGTCAAACTTTAGCTTGTCCTTTTCCTTAAAGACTGAGCCCGCAAACTGACCTGCTCTTTTTCCATGATCGAGGTTGAAAGGTAGGACTCGCAAATCCTTCAACGGAAGTTCACTAATATCGCCTTTCGTACAATACTCAGCAATTGAAATCGTCGAAACAAACATCGGCACATCCTTATGCAAGAAGTATTTGTAATACCCGTCAGCATTCTTGAACAAAGGATCGTTTTCTTTCAGGAATCTGAGAAAGAAGCTTGTATCAAGCAAAACCCCCTTCTCAGCCATAGCCACCCCTCAACTCAGCAAGCCAGACTTCTGCGTCAATGTCCTGGAGCCAATTCTTCATCGCCTTTTTTCGAAGAGTTTTCAAGTATGATTCATCGTACTTCGGTTGATAGTTTACGATCTCTATAAACCTGATGCCATCAACTTCACCCGTTAGTACGTTCTGTTTCCCAGTAGCTCGAATGCCAAATGTCCTGTAAAGCGGGTTTTGTTCAATACGTTCGATTTCTTCTTTCGGTGTTTGAATGATTACAATTCCGACCTCGTCCGTCAAAAGATGAATATTCGCCTTCTCTTTCCCTCCCATATTTATGATCTTGCCATAGAAATAGAACTCTGCGTCAACCCATGTCACTTCAGTTCTGTAGAAGCGAGTCTCTTTTGTAATGTCGAGTTCATTTGATCTCTCAACTGATGTTTTGATCTCAATTCTGTAATTCCTCCGCAGAGCCGTTTCTTGAAACTGCTCGAAAGCTTTTGCAGTAGGATAATCCAAAAAATCAATATTATGCGTTTGAGCAATTTGTCCGATGATTGCGTTGAACCCAATTACATATTGAAGGGACGTCTTAAAGACATGTTTGACAGACCCCTCTTCAATTCGATAACTAATCGTCGGGCGATCCTTCTTTTCATTGGGAAACAGAAGGTTCTCAACATTCTGCAAAACAGAAATGATTTCTTTGATGTCATAGTTTTCTGGCGAAACCGTAATGTTTCCCCTCGAACCAGTTATTCTTATTTCTATTTGCCCAATCTTTTCCATCTCACTCATAACTGTTATGATTAAGGATATATGCAAGAAATAAAAAACTTTGCACATATCAAAGGCGATATGTGCACGCGTATTACATGTTAGCTTACGCTGGTTTACATGTATTTACGGCAATAGCCCAATCACCATCTCTAGGATGAGAAGAGCAGCCAAGCATTCCAAAAACGAGAATAATCACTAACAGAGGTCTCATAAAACCTCCTGAGGCAAATAGAATCAGACAAAGAAACCGGTTTATGATTTCCTCTTCCCGTTCATGAACGCGGGCAGCTCTGCAAAGAAATGCGCGCTCGTTCTCATCCCGCCGAAGAAATTGTCGAGATTGATGAACTCATCCGGTGCGTGTGCATTCTCATCCGGCAAACCGAAGCCGAGCAGTACGGTATCAAGCCCCAGGACTTCCTTGAATTGTACGACGATCGGAATCGAACCGCCTTCGCGCTGGTACAACGGCTTCTTGCCGAATCCTTTTTCCAGCGCAACGACTGCAGCTTTCACGCCGGGAGAATCGATCGGGGTTATCGCAGCCTCGCCGCCATGCAAGTTGCGTACTGTTACACTCACCGACTTCGGTGTAATTTTCCTGATGTACTTCTCGAACAGCTTCGCAATTACGTCCGACTTCTGGTCGGGCACAAGGCGCATTGAAATCTTGGCGGAAGCTTTCGACGGCAACACAGTCTTTGCTCCTTCGCCGGTAAAACCGCCCCAGATGCCATTGCACTCCAGAGTCGGTCGCGCCCATACACGTTCGAGCGTTGTAAAACCTTTCTCTCCGTACAACTCCTGTACGCCAAGTTCCTTCGCGTACTTTTTATCCTTCCAGGGCAATTTCGCAAACGACTTCCTCTCAGCCCGGCTCAACGGACGCACGTCTTTGTAGAATCCCGGAATAGTCACACGTCCTTTATCGTCATGAAGCTGAGCGATAATCTCTGCGAGCGCCTGGATCGGGTTGTGCACTGTGCCGCCGAATGAGCCGGAGTGCAAATCCTTGCCCGGCCCGACCAGATCAATTTGCATGTACGCGAGGCCGCGCAACGCGTAGCAGATGGATGGAACGCCTTTGGCAAACATCGATGAATCGGAGATAAGCACAAGGTCAGCGTCCAGCATTTTCTTGTGTTCAGTTACAAACGGCACCAAGTGCTCACTCCCGATTTCTTCTTCACCTTCGATCAGCAACTTCAGATTTACCGGCAGTGTTCCGGTGTTCTGGAGATATGCTTCAATGCTTTTCAAATGGATGTATACCTGCCCCTTATCGTCCGCCGAGCCGCGGGCGTACAAGTTGCCGTCGCGAATCGTTGCTTGGAACGGAGGTGTGGTCCAAAGATCAAGCGGCTCCGGCGGCTGCACATCGTAATGTCCATACAGCAAAACCGTTGGCGCATCCGGCGCGTGAAGCCAATCGCCATACACAACCGGATGTCCCGGCGTCGACATTATTTGCACGTTCTGCAAGCCAATCTTCATCATGTGGTCGGCAACCCATTGCGCGCAGTGTTGCACATCCGACTTATTTTCGGGGTTCGTACTTACGCTGGGAATTGCCAGAAAATCTTTCAGCTCTGAAAGATATCGGTCTTTGTTTTGGTCGAGATAGCTAAGGACTTGCTGCATTTGTTTCTCCGTCAGGATGTTCTTATTCAGTATGTTGTCTTGTACATGTAGCGCTTATTTTATCGCGCGGGATCTGCATATACTCATCACCCACGGGCTCAACGTATGTAACTTGCGAAGGCCCAAAGTTCGTTCCATCGATGTCAGCACGGGCACCAGCGGCGAGTTGCTCTCACGCGAAAAAGGCAGCCAGCACATTCCTTCCCTGTACACAATTTCAAAACCGGCGTAGTTCAACCGCTTCTCCATCGAGCGATATGATTTTGAATAGATTCCTGATTCTGCACTGAATTCTTTGCGCTGCGAGTCAAATGCTGTCATTGCACGATACGCAAACCCGCGGGCAGAGGTTCGATTTGTTATCATGGAAACCAGCAGACCTCCGGGACGGAGAACTCTTGCTGCTTCACGGAGGAACCAATCCGCTTCCGCCACAACTGTTACTTCAATGCACAACAACAGATCGACCGCATTCGAATCGCATGGCAATGTTTTGATATCCGGGTCTACGAGAATACAGTTTGCCGTTGGAATTCTCTGTTTGCAGATTTCCAGAGCCCGGTCATTTACATCGGTGCATGTCAGTTGCCAGCCAAGGGTGCTCAGCAGATGCGACCACCGACCGCCTTCACATCCCACCTCAAGCGCTTGCGTCGGCTTTCCCAGAATGTTGTGTGCCGTCAGGATAGTTCGTTGTTCAATCTCGGAGACGTATTGTCCCCAACGGCATTCGCTAATCCGCTCCCAATAAGTCTGCGGGACATCCGGCAGGAAGTTATTTCCGTGACCGGCCTCCGTCGTCAATCGGTTTTCGTCAGTGGGAGATTTCTCCGCGACCGATAGAAGGTTGTTATATCTTTTCATAGCTGCCGATCTTGGTATAAGAGAACGTCCGGACACCTACTGCCGAAAGACTTAATTTAGAAGAACGTTGGGAAAACGTTTGTTCAGAGTTTTGCTTACCGAGAGAATCGAGGTCAATAGCAATATAACGAACAGGTGTTGGATTTGCACAAAATTACAATCTCAATTTTATTCCGCCATTGGCGACGAACCCATCGACCGGTGCGTATATGTCTTTAAACTGCGGACGCGTAATTGTCCCCTTATAAATCGTATCGAACCGGGTTTGCCGTGTGTCCGAGAAGTTTTCAAAGTTGATGAACAGAGAAAGGTTCTTCCACGATTTTTCTGCCATAAAACCAAAAATCCAGTACGTCATTCCCGGTGAACCGTCTCTGAGCTGCTGGGTTCCATAATAATATGCTTCCAGACCCACCCGCCAGTCTTCGTGCACTTCATAGATAAGCACATTGTTCAGCCGATGTTTTGGTGTTAGCGCGACAGTGCGGAGCTTTCCGTTGAAGTGTTCCTGCGCATCCGTTAACGTGTAGCCAAAAAAGAACTTCATATTGTGGAAGCTTAGTTTCAGGTTCATCTCCATACCTTTTGTATTAAGATGACCGTTGGCATTAAGGAACGTAAGGTCGCCACCAGCCTGCGCAAGCACCAATGGCTCATCCAGTTTTGTATAAAAGAACAAATGGTTCACACTGAGTGATAGCGCATCGAACAATGTTGTCCGGTAGTTCACATCAACATTGCCGCCAAAAGACCGTTCTGCTTCTGTGTTTGCTTCATCAATTGGCAACACAGTACGGACTTGGATTTCCTCCGCATGTTCCGTGAAAATGGATGGCAGCTTGTAGCCCAGTCCGCCACCAACTCTTGATGTCAGGTTGGAGGCAAGTTTGAACAGCAAGGAAATTTTGGGTAGCATAAAAGCGCCATAGTCTTTTGCATAATCAGCACGCAGCCCTGTTTCAAGCATCAGCCAATCGCTCGCATTCCACGTGTTCTGAACAAACCCACCGACAATGGTTTGCCGGTAGTCACGAGCGATCACGGCAGGTTGTTTGCTTTCTGTGAATCCATCGGTCCAGAGGTTTGCGCCAATAATCCATCCGGCTTCCTCGCCGAACGAATAGCTTGCTTCGCTGAATGTCGAGATCTGGCTTCCGTCAAATTTATACTGCGGAATTTCGAGAAGGCGGTTGAAGGATGAGAAACTGTTTTTGAGCACGAACGTCGAATGATTGTCGAGTTGATGTTCAAATCCAAGTTGTAAGGAAATGCGGGTGGTCTTGTTGCGCTCGAAGTAACTGTGCGTGCTATCCCCTTCACCTCGAACAAAATGAATATCCCCGCCCAACCGGTTTTCGAATCCGGTGCTCACACCTACGTTTACTGTTGTATTATCGTTGAGATACAGGAACAGTCGTGGATTGATTGTATACCGCTCGAACTTTGGAATCGCAGTCAAGTCAATGTTTGCCGGATCGTACGGTGCATTGCTGTTACGCGAAGCAAAAACAGTAACTCCTGCCCCCTCGAATCTCTCACTGTAAAAACCGCTCAGGTCAAGTCCGCCGGCCGAAGTTCCGTTGACGAACATATTCACTTCACGCTCTTGCGAAGGAACTTTCGAAATCAGGTTGACGAGTCCTGCGATTGCGCCTCCGCCGTACAACGTGGAGACACTTCCCTTTATCACTTCCACCTGATGTAAGTCGAGCGGAGGAATTTGCATGATGCTCAGTCCACCGGCAAAGCCCGAGTAGAGCGGATAGCCGTCTTTCAGCATCTGCGTGTAGCGGCCATCAAGGCCCTGGATGCGAATGGTAGCGTTCGCCGTGGTGGCTGATGTTTGTTGCGTCTGGATTCCCGTGCTTTCAGTCAGCAGCATCCGAATATCACCCGGCTTCATGTTGGATTTCTCGCCGAGTTCTTCGCCGGTAATTGCCTCGATGCGCGTCGGCTCATCGGCAATGGTACGGCTGCTTCGTGTTGTTGAGACGATGACTTCTTCCAGCTCTTCCTCCTGACGGTGAAGAAGAATCTCAACCGGAGTTTCCGACAACAATGGAAATACGAATTGCTCGCTCCGTTTTTCGTATCCGACAATGCTGAACGCAACCGTGTGTTCGCCGTTTGGTACGTTTTGAATTTCCACGTAGCCGTTTTCATCGGCGCTGCCGCCGCTTTTCGTTCCTTCAACAACTGAAGTTGCACCGACCAGCGGTTCTTTTGATTCTGCATCTTTGATAAAAGCTTTGAATGTATGCTGGCTGAAGACGATGCCGACGTTCATTGCCACCAGCATGATGATCCAGAGAGATCTCATTTGAAATCCTGATAATGTGTTGACGAATGCGGGAGGCACAGAGTTATGCCGCAACCCGACCAATTAATCTATCTACATATCAGATGAGTCTTGGCGGATGCCAAATGTCGTGGGTGAACGACGAAGGTAGGTCAAGGAACGATGGAAGCCTGATTCGTGCGTGAGAAGCCGTCATCGTAAGATCGTTGGACAGGTGTGTGAGCGCAAAGCCCGAACAGGTGTTGCAGACAAGAAACGGAGAACAGGCTTCCCCGCATTCTCTTGTTTCGGGTAGAGTGCTCGTTGCCTGGGCCGTTCCGTTTTGCCCGTCAGCGCAGTCGTCAAGCAGACAACACGGGAAAACAGAAACACACAGCACATATATTGAGAGGAACAAAATGAACAGCTTCATGTAATAACAATACAGAATCCCGCAATCAGATGAAATGAGCTAATGAATTATCTCTTTGTTCTCTTCGGCTTACATGCTCGATTGGAAACCCTCGCCATTGCGAGTTTCATGACCAAGCCGAAAAGCAGGCGTGGCTATTTGAGGCAATGACACGAACCACGAGTCAGTCTGAGCGCAACGAACGAAGTGAGCGAAGTCGAAGACTGGGCTGGGATAGCTCATCGCACCCTTCGACTCCGTCCAGCCTAAAGAGGGCGGAACTGCGCTCAGGGTGACTATCGTTGCTATGTGAAAGGCTCTGTCATTAGCAGCCTAAATAAGAACACGGCCCGGGTTCAAAACATGTTGCGTGTATAGATGGAATTGAATATTGTAAAGGCGACATTCAAAGGAAAAATTATGTACGCGCACATCACTACAAATCCCCTCTACGTTATTGAGCAAGGAAACCACGACGCAATGCCTGTCATCTTCCTTCACGGCTTTCCCTTCAGTCACGAAATGTGGAAGGATCAGATCGAACTCGTGGGTAAGGAGTTTCGAGCAATCGCATACGACATCCGCGGTCACGGAAAAAGCTACGTCGGCGAAGCGCAATTTACCATCGAGCATCATGTTGATGATTTGATCGGGCTGCTCGATTATCTGGAGATTCCCAAAGTCGTCATCGTAGGACTTTCCATGGGAGGATACATTACACTCAGAGCATTGGAACGCCACCCCGACCGGTTCCGGGCGGCCGTTTTGTGCGACACGAAAAGCGAAGCCGACACGAACGAAGGAAAGATCAAACGCTTCGACGGCATGAAGAACGTCCGGGCACAAGGCTCTGAAGCTTTCGCGGAGACTTTTTCAAAAGCCGTCTTCGCTCCCGAATCATTCAACACTCGCCCTGAAGCGGTCGCACTGATCAAGGATATCATCACATCAACTCCGGCATTAAGCATTGCAGGAACTCTTCTTGCGCTCGCCGCCCGTACCGACACAACCCCCTCACTCGGGCAAATCAAAATCCCCACCCTTATTCTTGTTGGGGAAAAAGACGTGACAACGCCGCCCGCAAATTCACAACTCATGCACGAAAAAATTGCCGGGTCGGAATTGCACATTATCCCCGCCGCTGCACACATGAGCAACCTTGAGAACCCTTCCGTATTTAATCAACACCTCCTTTCTTTTTTGAAACGCGTAGCTTCCGCATGAAAAATGTTCTCGTGACCGGAGGGACGGGGTTCGTAGGGGCTAATCTTGCTGACCAACTCCTGCGACAAGGCTGTACGGTAAAAATTCTCCGCCGCAAGAACTCAGACCTGCGGGCAATCGACGGTGTGGATGTTGAGCATTGCATTGGAGACGTTCGGGATCTCAACTCTGTGCAGAACGCAGTTCGGGGTTGCGACACGGTGTTCCACACAGCCGCATTGGTGACGTTCGAAAAATCACAGGCAGCAATTCAGTACGAAGTGAACGTTACCGGAACGAAGAATGTCGTCGAGGCGTCTCTCGCAAACGGCGTGGAAAAACTAATCCACACAAGCTCTGTTGCTGCAATCGGGTATCCTCCTGCCGGCGTACTGGCAACAGAAGAAACTCCGTTCAACTGGAAACGCGTTTGGGGTTATAAGTATTCAAAGTATATGGCGGAACAGGAAGTGCTGGCTGGAGTGCAACGCGGGCTCAATGCTGTTATGGTAAATCCATCGGTGATAATCGGGGAGCGGGACATTCATTTTCACGGCGGCGATTTGATCCGCCGTGTCAGGAAATTTCAGGTACCGTTTTACATCGACGGCGGGATGAACGTCGTCTACGTGGGCGATGTCGTGAACGGACATATCGCAGCAGCGGAAAAAGGACGGAGCGGAGAACGCTACATCCTTTCAGGAGAAAATCTTACGCATAAAGAAATCTTTCGCCGAACCGCAAAGCTTGTGGGAGGATTATCTCCCATCGCTAAACTGCCTCTCCCCTTTCTTCGTGCAGGAGCGAAGGTGATCGAACAGACGAGCAAACTGTTGGGCATCGAGCCCATCGTTACATCGGCGTTGGTTGCAGGGGCCGGAAAACTTAATTGGTTTTCCTGCGAGAAAGCAAAACGGGAATTGGCTTATATAATTACCCCGTTCGATGAAACAGTGCAGCGTGCCTATGCATGGTACCGCGAAAAGAATATGTTGTGATCAGGAAAGGATTGAAATGAAATCCTCATAGCAGACGACCATGAACTCATACGCCGGGGGATCAAACGGCTTCTCGACGATTCGTTTGAAGACCTTCAAACCGGTGAGGCAAGTACAGCAGAAGGAATACTTGATTCTGTCGGAAAAGACTCCTGGGATATTTTGATTTTGGATATAAATCTTTCCGGCCAAAGCGGGCTGGAAGTCTTGAAAGAATTACGGCGGCAGGGAAATAAAATCCCGGTGCTTGTGCTCAGCATGTACCCTGAAGAGCAGTTCGCAGTGCGCGCAATAAAAGCCGGAGCGGTAGGTTACATCACCAAAGGCGGTGATGCGCAAGAACTCGTAGAGGCAATAAAAAAGGTTACAGCAGGCGGCAGGTACATCAGTTCTTCGGTTGCAGAAAAACTTGCAGGCGCAATCGACACGGGTTCGAATCAAACACTCGCTTCACTTTTATCCGACCGGGAATTTGAAGTATTCAGAATGATCGCTTCCGGAAAAAGTGTTGGTGAGATTTCAAGAATATTGAACCGCAGCGTCAAAACCATCAGTACGCATCGGACTCATATACTTCAAAAAATGAACCTCGGGAACAACGCAAGCCTCATGGCGTACGCCCTCGAACATAAACTGCTGGAATAACCGCTTTCTGGACTCCATTTCCCCCAAAAGTCACTTGCACATAGGACGAACACCTATGGTAAGATCGCCAAATATCTTACGCTGAAAACCCACTATGGGTGATGTTCTTTACCCGCACGAGGAGTTATCTTGTGTAAGTAAACAAGGTCATCAAATGGGCAGTGAGAGCAGGGGTGCAGGAGAAAGCGTTGGAGAGTGACGGTGATGAAGAAGAAGGGAAAGCGGGAAGTTGGGTGCAGGGGAAGCGGAGAATGAGAACAGGAGACGGAGTAAAGAGTCATTTGTATACACCTCCAAGTTCTTGGCAACATGTACAGATGTAAATCAAAAAAGATTACAGGCGCGGTTCGGGCAGACTGCACGTGGGGAGAAGTGAGCGGAAGTTGGGCAGTGGGAAGAGCGATGAAGGCGTGCTGCCTGTTCCGGGTCCTGTAGAAAAGGAGGCGTAATATTATTAGAGGCTCTTTAAGTTAGTACTTTCCATTTAGGAATAACATGTCCTCAGAGCAACGTCCCCACCGATGGAGCTTTGGGGACATGTTTTTTTAAGAGAAGTTCCCGACCTTTACAGTGTCGTCACGGCGCGAGGATATTCGCAGTTGCCGTGACAGCCGAGTAAAACAACAACCGAAATTTCTGACGTGGCCGTAAGAAAACCATCGGAAAAGAAATTATCAGATCCACTTCCTCTCTTCTGCGACTTCCATTGTCATTATGCAGAATTCCCTCCCGCGGACGCTGTCGGGGCTTGCAGACGTGAGCAAGCTGTTTACTGCACACTGTTGAAGAAATTCAACAACCGGAATAATAAGTGCATCGCCCGGAAATAGTTTTTAAAAGCCTGTTCATGAGATCACTTCCTCGGGCGGTTTCACTGCTTTGAAACTTCGATACAACAACACGTCATACGCTATCTTCAATCCTCCGGCAAGAAAAAACGGGGCGCTAAGCAAAGCGGGACTCGCAAGCAGCAGGCCGGATAATGCCGGCGACAGCGCAGCTCCGACCGAGCGGGCAATTGTTGTCACGCCGGAAGCAGCCGAGCGCTCGTCAGGATCAACGACCGCCATTGTGTAGGACTGGCGCGTCGGGACATCCATTTGCGAGATACTGAAACGAACAAACAGCACTGCTATCGCCAGCTCAAGTGTCGGCATCAGGGGAATAAGGCACAGCAACACATTCGACGGAATGTGCGTGAACACCATCGTGTTCACCAATCCAATTTTGCGGGCAAGCCGCACTGCAAGCAATGAAGAAATTCCCGCCAGAACATTCGCCCCAAAGAAAATACTTCCGAGCAATCCAATATCGGCTCCGAACCTGACATAGAACCAATACGCCATGATACTCTGCACAACAAATCCGCCGCCGAACGCATCGAGCGCAAACAACGAACTGAGTTTGAACACGACGCTTTTTGATTTATGCAATCCCAGGGAAAGAGTTGGTGCAGTACTGCGAGCCGTGACTTCAATTGCCGGCGTGAGAAACAAAAAACATAGTGCAAGCATGAATCCGCACAACGAATAGGCAATAAGGATAGCCCGGTAGGATTCGAGAACCGTCCAGCCGTGCGCCTGCAGACTCTGGGCAAGCACGCCTCCCGCCAATGCGCCAAAGCCTGTGGCAAACGATCCGACGAGCGTGTACCAGGCAAAAATCTTTGTCCGCTTTTCATTTGGAACGAGTTGAGTGAGCGAGGCTTGCTCAATGGAAAGAAAGGGCCCGATTTCATTACCGCTCGGACTGATGACTCCGACAATTGCCGTAACAATGAGCAGGATAAAATTATTAGTGAACGCAAAAACGATTCCGGCAAAGATCATCAGCAGTGCACCCAACAGCAACATGCGGCGTCTGCCAATCCGATCTGCAGAAGTGGTGATCCACAATGTCACTCCCGCATCGCCGAGAAGGGTAAGTGAGAGGAGAAGTCCTATTTGTTGTTCGGTGAGACCAACCTGCGCGAGATATAACGCCAACACAACGGAGAGAAAGCCATACGCAAACAAGCGGATCAGTCGCGTCGCAAAAAGAAGGACGGCATTCATTCGTCCCGGTGGACTGTTTCAACGGAGAACGCCGGAAGGCATACGGCAATATACTCAGCTCCTTCGAGTCCGGGTGTGCTGTACTGAACCCATTCGCCTTTGTGTGTAATAATTGCCTGTCCAGGTTCAATGTCCGTGCTGCCATCGCGAGTTGTCACGCGCAACATACCTTTCAAGACAACCGTGTACTCATTGAACTCCGGCGTCTGCGCAGGTTCAGTCCAACCGCTTGGACTTTTCATTCGCGCAATGCTAAGTTCAGCGGTTTTCGAGTTTACCCGCCCGATAAACTCTTCGATGATCTTCGGCTTGTTGCCCGCCGCTTCGATGATGGATGGGTATTTGATGTAGGTAGGCATACTGTAATTAGTGATTGGCGATTTAAGATGTGGAATTTATTAGTTATGCTCGGCAAATGGCGATTGCCATTCCTCAGGGCTCTTCAATCCAATCTAGCTGCACCCATACTCCGGCGGAGAGAAATTCTTGTCCGTCGCAAGCACCACTTTTCCACGAATGACAAACTCCTTTTTCACAAGAACTCTGTACCATCGCCGGAACGATTCGATTAGAATAATCACCGCACAAAGCATAATGATTATGGTAAGAGAAGAATTGACGTAACCTGTCATGGCGGTTTTGGGATTGTCGATGAGCGGAAGAAAATTATCCACAACATTCAACCAGCCGGCCGTCAGAGTCGTTATCGTCACGAACAACATCGGAAGCAACGTCACCCAGATGTAGCGTGTCTTGCCGGCATTGATGAGAGCGCTTGTCGCAACTGCGAGCGCAACTCCGGCAAGCAATTGATTGGCAGTCCCGAACATCGGCCATATCGTGCTAATGTTTCCTGTCCAGATGAAGTACGCCCACGCGAAGACAACCAGCGCAGTGGAGATCAGCGAACCGGGTAGCCAGTCGGCTTTCTCGAACGGCTTCCATATTTTTCCGCCGAACTCTTGCACCAAAAATCTCCCGATGCGTGTCCCCGTGTCGATGGTCGTAAGAATGAACAGCGCCTCGAACATAATCGCAAAATGATACCAATACGACATCAGTCCCTTCATGCCGGGGATAGCGGAAAAAATCTGTGCGAAACCAACGGCGAGCGACACTGCGCCGCCGGGCCTGCCGGCAATGCTCTCTCCTACTTCTCTGGAGAGCTCTTCGATGTTCACCGGTGAAATCCCCAACGTTGCAAATTTTTCCGGCGTGAGATTGATAGCGAAGTAATCGGCAGGAAAGAGCGAGCTTGCTGCAATGAGTGCGATGATGCCGACAAGTCCCTCCATCAACATTGCCCCGTAACCGATCATGCGCGCCTCGGATTCGTTGTTCAGCATTTTGGGCGTGGTGCCTGATGAAACGAGCGAGTGAAATCCCGAAATGGCGCCGCATGCAATCGTGATGAAGACGAACGGAAAAACTTTGCCGGGAATGATCGGGCCGCCGCCATGAATAAACTCGGTAATTGCCGGCATGCGAATAACAGGATCGACGACGATGACTCCTATGACGAGCGCGGCGATGGTTCCAATTTTCATATAAGAGCTCAGATAATCCCGCGGGCACAGCAACAGCCAGACAGGAAGTATGGAGGCAATGAAACCATACGCCGCCATCGAAATGATGATGCCTTCTCGGGAGAGATTAAAGTATGACGCAAAAGGTGAAGTGGGGATCCAGCTTCCTACAATCACCGCAGCAAAAACCGCGATCACTCCGATCAGACTTGCCTCGCCTATCTTGCCCGGACGTATGCGATACATATACAGTCCAACGAACAATGCGATGGGAATCGTCATCGCAATAGTAAACGTACCCCATGAACTTTCGCGCAGCGCGTTAACGACTGCGAGTCCCAGCCCGGCAAGCGCAATGACGATGATGATGAGTATTGCGATAGAACCGATGATGCCGGCCAAAGGGCTGACTTCCTTCCGTGCAAGTTCTGCGAGCGACTTTCCATCGCGCCGAACCGACAATGTGAGAATGACAAAGTCGTGCACCGCACCACCGAGACAAACGCCAAAGAGCAGCCACAAAAATCCGGGAAGGAATCCGAATTGCGCCGCGAGCACCGGACCAATGAGCGGGCCGGCCCCGGAGATAGCCGCGAAGTGATGCCCGAACAATACCCATTTGTTTGTTGGGTGATAGTTCTGTCCGTCGTTCAACCGGTGGGCGGGGGTAACGCGCATAGCGTCGAGCGTAAGAACTTTCGCTGCGATGAAGGCGCTGTAGTAACGATACGCGATTGCAAGAACAGCAAGAGCAACAAGGATAAAGGGCAGTGCGTTCATGAAAGTCGGTCCATTCAGTCTGTTTAGTCTATGGAGTCTTGAGGATCAAGCTTAGAAGGCGTTGGGTATGTAATTGATTTCCGGTTTCCTCCCATATTTTTTTATCGCCACAACATCAAAGCGGCATTCCTGGTCGTCTATATCCCGTTCGTATAAGTAGGCAGCGGCAATCTTTCGAAGCTGCGCTTGTTTTTTTGTGGTGATGGCATATTCCGGATCGCCGTACTCATCATTGTGGCGCATCTTTACTTCGCAGAAGACAAGGACGTCTCCGTCTTTGGCAATAATATCAATCTCGCCGTACTTGCCGTAGTGATAGTTTGTTTCGATAATAGACATGCCGAGTTGCAAAAGATGCTTGTGAGCAATCTCTTCCCCCTCTTTGCCGGAATCTTTGTTGGATTGTTTGAACATACAAATAAAAGTCAAACAATCTCAGAGACAGAAAGAGATTTCGCGGCATAGAGAAGGGATGCGCGAATTCCCTCTTCCGTAAGAAACGGATATTCGCTCATCAATTTTTCATGAGTGTAACCGTGGGCAAGTTTTTCAAGGACAAGCTCTACAGTAAGCCGTGTTCCTTTTATGACCGGCTTCCCGAACATTATCTTCGGGTTGACCTCAACGTTCTCTAACAAGTTGGTTTGCATGGTGTCGTCCCTAAAGTTTAACAAATCGAGTTTTGATCAAGGTGAGCACAACGAAATGGTTTTCGATCCTGTTGCCATCTGTTTTCAAAAGATCGAGAACCTTCTGTACTTTTTGATTGCCGTCGAGGTCCTCTAACCTCAGCAGAAGAACTCCCGATGAAACTAACCTTTGCCTGAAAACTAATTCTCCGAAATCTTTATCGTTCGTAATCAACACTCTTATGTCTTCATTTGCAATTCGCAGTATGTCCGGATCCTCCATTTCACAATCTATGTTTGCAATCCAAACAACATCGTGGCCGTTTACTCTTAACCTGTCGATAATCTGCTTCTCAATGTTTACATCGGCAACGAACTTCACGAATGCTCCGTTGAGAACTCAAATTCTAATTGCGGGCGAACAGTAAACGACCGCCGATGAATCTCGCACAGCCCCAACCGCTTAATCGCGTCTCGATGTTGCAGCGTCGCGTAGCCTTTGTGTTTCGCAAAGCCATAGCCGGGATATTGATTGTCATATTCCACCATCAATCTGTCTCTTGTAACCTTGGCAATGATAGAAGCAGCAGCAATTGAAAAACTCAAAGCATCGCCATCGATGATCGTTCTGTGGGGAATTCCGTTTTCGAGAAATCTATTGCCGTCAATAAGCTGGATTGATGGGGTGATGGAAAGCCGGAGTACGGCTTCGTGCATTGCCTTGAATGTCGCCTGAAGAATATTTATCTCGTCAACGACATTATGCTGAACTATTCCAACTCCAAACGTCAACGCTTCTGCGATGATTTTATTGTACAACTCTTCACGCTCTTCGGGCAACAGTACTTTTGAGTCATTCACTCCTTCGATGAAGTGCTCAGGCTCAAAAATCACCGCTGCGGCAACAACGGGACCTGCGAGCGGGCCACGGCCTGCTTCGTCGACACCGGCAATCCGCATCACTCCCTCACTCCAATACTCCCGCTCAAATGTCAGTAGAAGATTTTTCTGCGGATCGGAACTAACTTCTATAACAAGATTATCAGAATTCATTGATCAAACCGAAATGAATTTTACCGCTCGTGAAAGAAGGAGTGTCGCTGCCGATTGCGAAGCTCACTGCCAGCACGCCCAAACCGGTTTCCAGTTGAATCCCAATTCCATATCCATATTTGAACCCTTCACTTTTCAAAATGGGAACCTGTCTCGCGTTATCTGCCGGACGAAAATAATAGCCGGCGTCGACAAAGCCGTAAAAGAATGAACGCCGCGCAAGCAGGAAACGGTATTCTGTGTTCGACCAGGCAAGCCGCGAACCGATGAATTGACTTTCCCTGAAGCCGCGCAGCGAGCGAGCGCCGCCGAGCCGGAACATCTCGCCTTCCTCGGGCTGCCCGCCCCGCAACTCGCGGCCGTGCAAACCGACGACAAGAACCTGGCGTGTGAATGTCGAAAGATAAAAATCCAGATCAAGAGTGAATCGCTGCACGGTGGAACGACCCGGAATTCTGCTCACAAGGACTGCGGGTATTCTGCTGATCCTTTTCGTGCCGTACTGATAATCGGTGCGGTACCGGGCGCCGGATGTCGGGCTGTACGGCTCGTCCCGCGTATCGTACTGGATTTCCACCCCCAGGGAAACAATTGAACTTTGAAACACGCGGTTAAATGTGGAATCGCTGGCAGACGGAATAATGTTTTCCGACTTAAATAATCCGGCGATTGATAGTTCCTCGGAAAGCATCAGTTCAGCCTTGAAATCCAGCACTCTGCGGACGTAGGATGAATCTTGTTGTCGCTGCAGGAAAGCGCCGCCGAGATTTGCCGGAAGATTGAAGATCCACGGTTCCAGATAATTGACGCTCAACTCCTGCGAGAAGCGGTCTTCCCTCGCCCACTTGAACCCCAGCTTGCGGCCGGTACCGAACAGGTTTCTCATCGAAACGGAAACGAGTCCCGTTAAATATCCGGATTGGTCCGCTCCGTTGCCGGGGATATAGCCAACGACGCCATCGAATGTATTCGTACTTCCTTCATGCACTTTTATGAGCAACCCGCTTTTCTGATTGCGCACGTAGAGTTCAGGATCTGAAACATCGGAAAAAATATTCAGCCGCAGCAGTCGTGGCTTTATCGCTTCGACTTTCGCCGGGTTAAACACTTCGCCGGAAACAATGCGTGTCTCCCGTACAACAACGTCGGGGTTGGTTTCCTTATTCCCCTCAACACGAATCTCGTCGATCGTTACCCGCTGACCCTCGTCAATGTTCAATACAATGTCAAGAGTGTCAGTCTCTTCTCCGTTTCGTGTTTGCAGGTCTATCACTTTGGCCTGAGCAAAGGGATACCCATTCCGTTCATAGCGCGCAAGCAGTTCGTCAATATCCTGCTCGAGAACAGATTCATCCAGCGGGTCGCCGGACTTCAAATTGAAGTAACCAAGAATTTCAGACGGCGGAAATTGGTTCGAGCCCTGAGGGATGATGGAACCAACCAGAGTTTGCCGGCCTTCTCTAATCTCAAACAAAATATCTACAGACGTTGTATCATCACGGTTCAACTGCAGTTCGATGGTCGGCGCAAGAAATCCCCGACGCCGATAATTATCCGCGATGGTATTAACATCGTTCTTAACAAGAATCTCTGAGTACGCCCGGGATTGTCTCGAAGCAAGCCAGCCGAGAATTTCCCGCGTGGTGAAAACTGAATTGCCTTGAACGTTGATCGAACGGATCGGCGTTGCGGCGTTTGCGATCTCCGCACTAAAGGGTAGAATGCAGCCAAATAAAAGTGCTATCCAGATTCGAGCGCGCATCAAGAAGGGAAGACGTTACAATATCGTGGAGAAAATCTGAAGCATTCTACATCAATTCCGCGGCCGCTGATACACATCCCAAATAGGAGTGCTGAGTCGGTAGTCCCCGAACCCCGTCTGGTCAATGAACACGAAGTTGTAATTCAAATCGTAATACGCCCACACTTCGTATGGCTTCGAGTCGCTATCGAACGGATGGCGGTCGACGTTGCTGGGAGATCCGAAGATGATATAGACCATGCCCATGTCTGTTCGCCAGCCTTCGGTGTAATGCTTGAAGTGTTTATTGGCGTACTCGACACGGCCATAATATTCTTCCATCTTTTCGTTGCGGATCGTGTTGGGGTTCGGGTCCCGTTTTTTCCAGAACTCCAGGAACAGTTTCTGTTTTTCCTCTTCCGTGAGTGCGTCTTTGATGCGGTCGAGTTCTTTGTCCTTGGCGATGTAGCGCAGTTGATCAATGGCGACACCAAGATCCTTCACGTTCTTGGGCATCCCTGCCCATCGCACCGAAAAAAGTCTGCTGGTCGTTGTCAGAGGGTTCCCATCGACCGTGGGCTTCGACGGTAAAGCCTGCACGAACATTTTGTAATTGCCTATAGGCAAAACCGAATGATCGTATTGCAGGAAAACTTTGTTCCGGCCGGGCTTCAGGAAAAGCGTGGTATCGGCCTTCGAGGCCTGCTCATTTTTTTCCGTCAGCACAACCACTGAGAACTTGACGGTATCGAGTTTCGGTTCGTTGTATGCTTCGAAAAAAAGATGGAGCGGTGCGGGAATTGTTCCCACATTGGCAGAGATGGACGGCGTGATATTTTTTTTATCTCCAACCACCGCCAGCTTGCTGATGATCATGATATCGCTCATCTGAAAGCCGGGTTTGGAATAATCAGAAATGGTAAGCTGCTTCGCCACACGACGCGTCACTCTGCTTTCC